>JAJHRF010000034.1 GCA_020832925.1 Desulfurococcaceae archaeon
CTTAAACTTTCTAGAGATGAGGTTGAGCGTAGAATTGATAGTGTTTTAGAGATGCTAGATCTAGATCCTGAGGTTAAGAATAGGTATGCTAAAGAGCTTAGCGGTGGAATGCTCCAGAGAATAGCTATTGCTAGAGCTATAATTACTAAACCATCGCTTCTACTTCTAGACGAACCTACAAGTAACCTCGATATCTCTATACAAGCACAGATACTCAATATGCTCATAGATCTAAGGCAAGAACTTAACCTAACATACCTATTCGTTTCCCACGATATAGATGTTGTTAGTTATGTAGCTAACAAGATAGCTGTTATGGTTGCTGGTAGAGTTGTTGAAGAAGGAGATACAGAGAAGATATTGATGGAACCTCTACACCCATATACAGTTCTCCTCGTAAACCCAGAGAAGGTAGCAGAGAAAATAGCTATAGTAAGTAACGATCTATGCCCAATACTAAGCTGGTGTCCTTGGAAACGCGATCAGTGTTTCAAAACTTTCCCTCCAAGGGTAAGAGTATCAGATCGATATGTCTACTGCTGGAGATATCTTGAATAAGTAGATCAACCACAAGGTAAAGTCCCTAGCGCTGGGTAGAGGTTATTGTTTAGGAATTGTTGTAGAAGGGGTGTTCGACCCCGTCGGCTACCCTCTTCACACTCTCCGCTTCGCGGAGCGTCTGAGGAGCCTATAGTTACCCTCTGTTTCACAGGTTTAAATACGTTTTTCGATATCTATTTAATAGCTTGTCTAGGAAATCTCTACAGGGTCTCAGAATGCAGAATCTCTTCATGGCTAGTGGGAAGCTTTTAAAAGATCAGAAACTACTTGTTAAGTATTTTGATTACCTCGAGAAGATGGGTATAGATAAGTCTACCTCTATCCCATCGTCAGAAGACCTGGATTTTCTTCGGAAAGCTGTTTACGAAGGGAGGTTGAATCTTTTAGAAGCTTTAACGATGTTGAAGAGGAGGTTTATGCATAGAGTGAATAGGGAAGCTGCTGTAAAAGCTGTTCAGGATATCCTTGGAGAAGGTGTTGGAGAGGATCTAGCTGTGGAGATGGTTGCTAGAGATCTAGCTGCTTGGACTTTAGAGATAGCTGAGATCCTCGGTCTTCTGAAATTCGATACATCGATTCTACGGTAAGCGATACCTATAGAGTATATAAATGTGGATAGTAAATAGAATCACTACCTACGCTAGGTAAAAAGGGTTCGGAGATGAGTATAGTTACGCTTGTTCCTAGAGATATTATAGCTCTTGTTAAAGCTGTTAAACTTAGTGAAGAGATTAAACCTAGTCAGCAAGCTAAGAGGAATGTTTTCGAAAAGGAAGGGATAGCAGGTACGTATAAGGATAGGATTCTCACAGCTATTTTCTACGATATTATGAAGAGGGTAGGTGTTATCGATAAGATTGTATCTGAGGTTACAGGGGTAAGAGATGTAGCTATCCTCGATCCATGGCTAAGAGCTGCGCTTAGAGTTGCTGTAGAACTTCTAGTTTTCGAAAGATTTGTAAAGGATAGGGATAAGCTAACTAAGCAAATGTATATAAAGTATTTCAAAGGACCTGTCGCAGGTTTTCTATCAGATATAACGCATCCTTATGTAGGTATGTACTTCTGGGAAACAGTTGACAAAATAGCTAGCTACACCTACAATCCCCAAGACTTTGTGTTAAAGTGGGAGTATAAGTACATGGTTTCAGAGTTTATTATAAGGAAATTGATAGAGTTGATCGGTAGAGAAGAGACGAAGAAATTCTTAAAAGCTATAAACAGGGTACCACTCATAAACGTGAGGGTAAACACTTTGAAGACATCTGTTGATGAAGTTGTTAAAGAATTGGAGAATGAAGGTGTTAAACCTGTTGTAGGTAGGTATGTTCCAACGGTTCTGAAGTTTAAAGGTCCTTACGATTTCAATAAATCTAAACTTTATGCAGAAGGGAAGATAGTTATACAAGAAGAAGCAGCTGCATTAGCTTCTATTCTTCTAGATCCCAAGCCTGAGGAAACAGTTGTAGATCTATGCGCAGCTCCTGGAGGCAAGACTACCCACATGGCTGAGCTTATGAAGAACAGAGGTACTATATACGCTTTCGATATAGATGAGAAAAGGATTAAGAGGATGGAGATGCTTTTACAGAGAACAGGTGTAACTATAGCTAAGGTTTATAAAGCTGATGGTAGGAAAGCGCCGAAGATCATAGGGGAAGAGGTAGCGGACAAGGTTCTCGTAGACGCTCCTTGTACATCTACAGGTACTCTAGCTAAAAATCATGAGCTTAGGTGGAGAGTTAGGTATGAGAAGATAAACGATATACAGAAGTTACAGATAGAGCTTCTAGAAACAGCTGTTAAACTAGCTAAACCTGGTGGTAGGATACTGTATACTGTATGCTCTGTATTTAGGGAAGAAGGTGAAGATGTTGTTAAGTATATCCTGGATAAATACAGCGAATACCTAAAGCTAATACCTTTAGAAAAACCATTCGATCCAGGATTCCTAAAAGGAACTATGAGGTCGTGGCCTCATAGACACGATGTTAACGGCTTTTTCTACGCGTTGCTAGAGAAGGTTAAGAGCTTGAAGTAGAGTACTTACTTTACCGTTTCTCAGCAGATGGTGGTTCATAGTCTTTCATATTTACCGATTTCAAGACTCTCCCACCATCTACTTCTCAACGGTCTCCCCGAGCCTCCTCACCGCAGTAGCTTCCCTCTAGTCACCTAGGGTTCACAGCCTCTACAGATCTCGGAAACCCGGGGGCACCAGTAGATATATAAACTTCAGAAGTTTATAAACCTTTTGAGATTCCCCAGATGACCTATATAACGCTCACGTTTCCGTTTAATGTTTGTTGTGATGTTGCGAAGAGGTTTTTATCTACTGCATGGCTATTCAAGATTGCTACACACAGATTGCTCAGTATTGCTAAGCAATCTCCTGTTCTTCCTGGTACTGATATTGGTTGGAAGAGTACTTTTAGGGGAGTAGCCTACGAGGTTATTCCTAATAGGAGGTATGCTGACGGTGTTGTAGTACTTGTTAGAAGTATTTACGAGTCTTGTAGACAACTCAAAGTGGATTTTAAGAGTGTTGAGTTATCTGATTGGCTGATGTTTCAGCAGAACGAGTTAGAGTATCCAGCTAGAAACATCATTCTCAAGCCCGGCTACGAGTTCCACATAACAACGATAGATTACTACAAGAACACTTATAGAGACGTCGTAAAGCTCATGGTGCCAAAGAGCTACAGACTTCTCTTAGATAAGATCCTGAAGGAAAGGCAAGTATATGCAGGGAGGATAGTTATAAAGAGCTACGGTACTGAAGGAGGCAATCTATGGGTTCAGGGAGAGGTGCAGATAACAATACCCATAGACTTCTACTACAAACACATGCCCAGAGCTAGAGCAAATAATGGCAAGCTCTACGCTGGTGTAGATGTGAATGTAGACAGGGTAAACCTGGCAATTATTGGTAGTGATGGGAACCTTAGGGATGTGCGTACTTTCTGGTTTGAGGAGGTATCTAGGAAGGGTTGCAGTAGACGTAGGGCTAGGAGCGTTGTCGGAATGAGAGTCCACGAGATGCTAGAGTACGCATACCACCACGGAGTCAAGGCCCTATTTCTCGAAAGCCCGGAGGTTCTAGGTAAGCTAAAGCTTCTCTGGATAAGAATTGGCGATAGGAGGCACAAGAACTACAACTACAGGGTCTCAGTCTTCAGGAGCTCAGTCATTGAGATGATAGCGTTGAAAGCACCATTATACGGCATAGATGTCAAATACATAGATCCAGAGGGGACGACAAACTCCAGAGAACACGACGATGCGATGAAAAGATATAGACTAGACCGCCACGTAGCATCGGCATACCTAATAGCGTTAAAAGGTCTTAAACATCAATGAACATGAGTACTACAAATGATTATGAAGACCGAAACAGCCCTGTTCACGTTCTGTATACCACCTCTTCTATATCTTCAAACCTATTTATATTCATAAACATGTTCACGAAATCTCTGAGGAAAATCTCTATAGGTATAGCCTTGATACCGAGGTTAAGCTTCTTAATCAATCGCTGAATACTTAGCTCTCCTAGAACAAGCCCTTGCTCAATTATTGGTAGGATCTCTTTAGAGTATATCCCTGCTAAAGGTTCTAAAAACCCTGTTTCTATCCACATAGGTAAACATGCGTATCTATAACCTTTGCACAGCTCCACCATTTTCTCCACATATCTACAGTTAATAAAAGGCATATCCCCTGCCAACACCATAACTTCTCCAAACATCTTCAACACCGCATATATACCCCCCATAGGGCCTATAGCTAGGAAATCTATAACAACATCAACATCTATATCTCTATACTGGTTAACTGTTTGAGGTGTTGCTACTAGAACAACTTTCACAGCTGATCTACATCTCCTAACGTTCTCCACGATATAGTTTATAAGAGGTCTTCCTCTCACAGGGTAGGTAAGTTTATTTATATGGAAACGTGTTGAAGTTCCTCCTACAAGTATAGCTATAATCAAATACCTATACCTTCTAGATTACTTTAGGGAAGTACTTCTCCATAATTTTTTCAAGATTCTCTCTAAGAATTCTAACAGCTTTCGGTAAGCTGTTCATTATATCATCAGGTGTTACACCGTCTTCACCAAGTTCTTCAGCAGCTATATCTCCTGCTAATCCGTGTATAAGTACACCCATTCTTGTTGCATCCCCTATATCTCTAAAACCTATACCATACATAGCGGCTATAGTACCTGTTAAAACATCTCCAGAACCAGCTTTAGCCATACCTGGGTTTCCCGTCATATTTATGTATATCCTTCCATCTGGATACCCTATAAGACTGTGAGCACCTTTGAGAACTATATAGGTGTTTAGATCTCTACATGTTTTCCTGAGAATCCCTATAGGATCTTCTTGAATAACTTTGATTTCTAAACCTGTTAATCTAGAGAATTCAACTAGATGAGGTGTTATCACCGTCGATGCTTTCCTCTTCTTAACTTTATCGATATCTCTAGACATAGCTGTTATACCATCCCCATCAATTATAACAGGTTTACCTATATTCTCTACGAGATCTCTTAAAAGTTGCTGAGTTTCTTCATTTAGAGAAGTTCCGGATCCTACAGCAACTATATCTATACCATACTCATCGATTATCTTGAGTACGTAGTCTAGGTTCTTGTAGGCTATGGATCCTTCCTCTGTCTCCTCGAGCGGTATATAAACAACTTCACTACATCTAGCAGCTATGAAAGGTATAACTGATTTAGGTGCTGCTAATCTTGAGTAACCACCACCTGCTTTTAGGAACGAGTAGGAGACGTAGTAAGGTGCTCCGTAGTAGTATCTAGAACCTGCGATAGCGAGGAATTTCCCGAAAGTGCCTTTATGACCCCATCTAATTCTCTCAGGTGGTTTCAGAGGTATGTTTAGCTCTACCTGTGGTTCTTCTAGCAATTTCCTTGGGTAGGATAGGTAAGATATGTATAGTTTTCCACAGTAGCTATATCCAGGATACAGCATGTTTCCATACTTAGGAAGACCGAAGGTCACAGTTATACATGATTTAACTGCTACACCTCTAACTAAACCGTTGTTAGGATCTATACCTGACGGAATATCGACACTTATAACAGGTTTTCCATATCTATTTATCTCCTCTACAACATCCCTATATATCCCTCTAACATCTCCTCTAAGCCCTACACCTATAAGACCTACAACAACATATTCACACCACTCGAGAAGCTTTTTAAGAATCTGTATATCTTCTTGTGTTTGGATATTGTGAACTTCTATACCTATATTTTTGGCTAGCTCTAGATTCTTTCTACAGAGCTCTGTAGCTCTAGATATATCCCCAACTATAACAACTTTAACATCTCCACCAGCTGAGTATATCCTTCTACCAGCCACAAGAGCATCACCGCCATTATTACCTGTACCAGCTACAACAAGGAATTTCTTACCATATACAGAACCGTATTCACGAAGAATAGCGTAGTATACAGCTGTTCCAGCATCCTCCATAAGCAGTAGATGGTCTACACCATAAACTCTAGAGGCTTCCTCATCTATCCTCCTCATCTCATCAACACTACAAACTTTGTATAGATACATATGTATCACCTAGAACATCTAGATATAGTCCAAAGTAAAAACCTTACATATCTGATAAAGAAACTTTGGCTTGCGTCTTACATCTAAAAAGTATTATAGGTAGAAAATATTTTCGGTGTAGCACGGTGTCGGTAGTCTTTGTATATGCTAAAAATCTTCCAGATGCTTGGGAGAAAAGTCTTGTAGAGCTATCGAGGGTAGGGATAGTTATAGATACAGAATACGGCGAGAAATCTATAGATGCACCTGCTTTCATAGTTGTTGAAGAACCTTTCTCAGAACCTAGAGTACATCTGAAAGGGATTGTAGCAGGATCTCTTAAAGGTCTCCTAGAGTATGTTGACGAAGTTGTTAAAGGTATACATGATTATCTCGTAGATAAAGTTGGGTATACATACCATGAGAGGTTGTTCAGCTACAAACTACCCGATGGAACTACTGTTAACCAGATAGAGAAAGCTGTTGAGAAGTTGAGAAAAGTACCGTATACAAGAAGAGCTCAGGCAATAACGTGGCAGCCGTGGAAAGATCTAGAAACAGAGCATCCACCATGCTTACAAAGAATATGGTTTAGAGTTGTTAACGGTAAACTTGTTATGCATGTACATATGAGGAGTAACGATGCTCTGAAAGCAGCTTACATGAATATGTATGCTTTTACAGAGCTCCAGAAATACGTTGCTGAAAAACTAGGTATCGAGGTTGGTAGGTATATACATATAGCAGATTCTTACCATGTCTACGAAAGAGATTGGAAATGGTTCAAAACATTTGTTGAACAGATAGTAAGCGGAGAATCGAAGAAGAGGTGGAGAACAACAGAAGAATACCTAAACATGATTAAAAACCTCAGCAGATAAATAAACTTATGTGTATAGCGAAGAAAAGGCATATAAAATGAGTAGAAAACCCGAACACCTAGATAAAGCAGTTCTTTTCGAAGAACTACACGAATTAAAGAAAAAAGAAGAAGAACTACAACAAAAAATAAACGAGATAGAAACAGAGATACAGAGATTAAAACAACATAGAACCCAACTAAAATCAGAATTAAACAAGGTAAGAAAAAGAATAGCAGAACTTATATACCTCATAGAGAAAACATAAATCAAAGAGAAAACCGATCATAACAAATCAAATCCTGAAAAACAAGCAACACAAACACACCCCATACCTACAGAGTAAACAACCTAGGCTTACCCACAAAACACAAAACCCTAAAACCAGCTCTTCACTAGGGCATAACTCATAGAGATCCTCAGCAACACAATATCAATAATTCCATGTCGTAGACCTAGAGCTAGGTAAGAACATCATCAAAGAAAAGTTGACTACAGGTAGCTCAACTCTTTCCAGCTAAATCTATACATACAAAACTTTATGAACCTTATAAATACTAGTGGTACTCTGGGGTCCAGGGATTGGTCAGCCCGAAACCCATACATCGCAGTTCAGCAGTTCTAATCTTCATCATCCCTGGGCCCCCTATACATAGACTTCCCTAAATTACAACAATATTTAAGCTGGAGGGATATCATCGAAAGAAATCTCTATAAAAATTTGTAGAACTTTGAGGCTTTAGCTAGATACATGGAGGTATAGAATCTATTAGAATCCTTGGGGGATCTGTTACTACGTTATACTGTAGAATATTTAGGTGTTGTAGATATTGTTTATGTATTTGATGGGTTTGATGCATGGATCTAGGTTTGCGGTGTTGTTGATATGTGTTGAGGGTATGGTTATGAATATTTATAGGTTTTGCAAAGTTTGGGTTGTGTAGAGGTGGTAGTTTGTTTATCTATACCGTCTATGTAAAGCCTACGGCTTTCGATATTTTTGTTGTTATGTTTCTCTTCTTTTTCTTTATGGTTATAGCTATTGTTTTAATTAGTTTCAGTGTTCAGCGTAGGAAGGAGGAGTTTTTTAGAAGGTTTTCCTATGGTTTAAGGGTTGAAGATGGTAAACTTGTTTTACCAGAGTCTTTACCTGTTGAAGTTGGTACTTATATTCTTAAATGTTATTGGAGAAGTTCTGGTAGATCTAGTTACTATTCATGTGATGTCGAGTCTTTTGTCAGAGAATCTCTAGAGATTCGAGAGATTGAGTTGTCCAAGCTTTGTATAGATACATTCTATATCTATGCTGTTGCTAGAAATAACGATTTACTTATTTATGCACCTGGGTTAAGAGTATCTTCAGGTGTTTATAGAGATATCTATGTTCTATGTCTAGATAGCTCGAGAATACCTAGTAAAAATATTGATCTTGTTGCAGGTACAGGTAATGAATATGCAAAAGCAGGTGTATACCTGGATTCCCAGGGGTATAGGGTTGTTGTTGAACATGTTTTCAATGTTTTAAAAGAAAAGAAATTCGTATACGACGAGAAAACAGGTGTTTATAGAGTTGTTGAAGAATATGTAGAGAAACCTAGAGCTCGAAGTGCAAGACTAGAGCTATGCTTTAAAACAACAGGAGTCAGAGGTAGTAGATGTATAACAGTAGCATCTACAGATAACGTTAACAAGGCTATCGAAGGTATCTACAAATTCTCTATAATTAGCAAACTAGTTGTATTCCATAAAGATCTGCTATCAAGAACAGCTTACACAATATTCAGCAACACAGTAAAAATACAAGGTAATATAGATCCAGGAATAGTAATAGCAGGTTATACATCAAACTGGGTAAAAGCTAAACTAGTTCTAGATATACCAAGAGGATTCGATATATCTACAGAAAAAGAACTCTAACCCCCTAGCTACCCACAAACACATTAATCAACTTCTTTACAAAACAACTACCACCAAAACTTAGCTACAGCACCAGCTTCAGCTTAAACGCTGGGGACTGGAGTTACATGAAATTTTTACAATTACTAAAAATAATGTTTAGGATATGCGGTACTGTATCTGTGACTACTAAGAAGCTAAGCTTTATTTCGCTCCTAGTCTAGATATAGAGTTTGTTGATAGAGATAAAGGTGTTCAGCTTGCTCTACAACTTGCTGAGAAAGGTACTAGACCTCCTCTAACTGTTTTCGATCCTGAGGGTTGTAGTAAGTCTGCATGGCTTAGGTAAGCAGCTGAGGTTCTCAAGGAGCAGGGTTACGATGTTATCTCTGTAGATATTCTCCATAGAGATTATGTGGTGTATACAGAGGTTAAGAAAGTTATAGAGAGGTTGTCTGATATTATAGCGAATGCTGCTGGGTACATATTTATAAAATTAGCTTACCTAGTAATACTTTTAGCTAATGCTATACGGGGATATTCCTAAACCTAAACCTGAATTCGAAGATATATAGATTTCAACCGGCAACAACCCTAGGTATCTCAGTATACTATATCAAGATAGATGAGATGTTGAGAAAGTTGTTGAGGAATCTGAATACAGTTTTGCAAAATTTATAGCAGGCTCTATAAACAGCTTCTTTAACATTAAGTCTCGAAAAGATGTTATTGATCTAGCATATATATTTGCTATTAGAAAACCATTTGTTAATAAAACAAGTCCTGGAACTCCAATACTAACCCTAGGTATTGTAGAAATTATAAAACCCGACTTGGAGATGGAAAAAGCCTACTGGCTCTCTATAAGACAAAATGATTTAATAGAAATTGTTATTGAGAAACTACTCAACGGAGAGAATTTGGGAAAAGCTTCAGAAATGTGGATTAAAATAAGAAGATTGAGAATAGCTAAAATAACTAATAGTATTGAAGCAGTAATACACTTCATCATTGATTATGGAGATTAGTTTATTGAAGAATTAAATGAGCTTAACTGGAAAAGACTAGCACTATCTTGTGAAATATCTGCATAGATATGAAGATAAATAATGAAATCATCACTATTGCTTATATTATCCTGATCTCTTTATTTCTGAAATAATGGAGAGCATGCGGAGCCAATCTTCTATAGATGGCATATATATAAGTCCATGCTTTATTTTATAGGGTCTTGTTGGAGGTGGGATCTCTGCGACATATATTAATGGCTCTAAGAGTTCGTTCAAGGTATCGAAAAGTTTCTTCAACTTTTGATATATATCATACACAACCTTCAACTTATCGCCATCGAGAACCTCTATTTCAAGCCCTATGTTCTTAGCTTCTTCTATATGTATAGCCTTGCCGTGATATACAAAACCTTTTATAAGCTTTTCCGCTATCTCTGAAATTTCTTTCTTATCTTTTCCTTGTTTCATTCTTCTGCTTAGGACTTCTTCTAAGAGGCTCTTCACGTGGTTTAGAAGACTTTCATAATGCCCCATCTCCGCTATAGGTATACTAGAAAATACAACTTTCACTATCTGTTCTTTTGAAGTTTTTGACTCCTCAATTGCCTCTATTACCTGTTTAAGGGAGTCTCTAATAGTCTTAGCTGAAACATAGCGTCCGGTACTTGGTAGCTGTACTTGTGGATCAACAGGACCTAGTTCTGCGATTGGTGTCACATATATTTTATTGCCAGCACATGCTAAGAGTGTTCCCGCGGATTTTGCTAGCCTCGGCACAACTATAATTAATTGCTTTTTAGCTAAGTTTTGTATTCTTATACCTAGATGATATGCAGCATCAGCATTTCCTCCGAATGTATGAAGTAATATACATATATCTGAATCAGTATTTAAGTTTCTTTCCATTATGTAAAACTCAAAATCATCAACAACGTTTCTTTCAATACCTGCAAAATCATGGAAAGCTAGAATTATGAGTTGACATCCGAGAACTTTCTCAACATTCTTAGCAGCCTCATCTATTTCACTAAGCAAAAACTGTGCTTCAGCTACTTGAGATTCTTCTTTCTCAGCTTCTTCACTTGTTGAGTCTAAGTCCATAGGCACCTCTCCATTTTTCAACTTTGTCACGTATAGTGCTTCTCACAATCATCTCTGGATGCTTTGAGTAGATATATGCTAGTAGATATGTTATGGGCATGCTTAGAGCTGGCAAGGTGATTTTTCTCAAATACAGAGCTTTAACTGGCTCAACATTTATCAACTTATTATATGCTTCTTCCCCAGCCTTGATAAACTCTGCCGAAGCCTCATAAATCTTCACAGGAGCCTCTTCACCAAGAAGCTCGCTAGCTAGATCAGGAGGCTCAATATGTATTTTCAGTAATCCTTTCTCCTCTAAACTCTTAAGCAATTCCTCGAGTTCCCGTGACCACGGACCGAATTTCCATGGCTCAAAATTGAAAACCTCAATTCCTAAGATTTTTTCAATTAGAAACACAACCTTATGAATCCTCATTGAACCTCTTATCCTACCCCTAGCTAGGTAAAAAAGGATTGAAATAAGCTCCTCTTTGCCAAGCATAGCTCACTACCTCACCAACATACTATATTATCACTGCGTATAATAAGCTTACACAGTTTGACAAAATTTTCTACCATGCGTAACAACATCAGCTAAACACCTTTACTAAATATTTTAAGCTTATCGAACCAGGAAAGTTTTTATCTAAAAAGATAGTTGAAGCTATCGATAGAAGTAGCATTGCGTTGGTTCTTTTAACAGTTGATTTGATGGTAATAAATCTCGATGAATTTATTGAGAGATAGGCTATGCTGTAGATAAGTAGAGTTATGAGTAAAGGGGTTCTTAACATAGGTAATATGTATATTGTTTAGAAAAGGTAATTCGTGGTCAGCAGTATAACATATTGTTAGACTTTTAGAGAAGCTAGAATTTTGGTAGCTAGTGGTGGTTGTTTGAGAATTTCTTTTCTCTAGCTAGTGAGATAGTAGTGTGGTGAGAATGGATTTAGTAGTGTTGTATGCTAGTGAGAGGAGGATTAGGATGATGTAGTATGTTAGGAATACTGTAAGGTATTCTAATGGTTTCTGTGGTCTATTATTTTTAAGGATTAGTTTAGCAGGGTATGTTAATATATTTTCAAGTTTTTTAGGTAGCGGTATTAGGAACGGTGTTCTACTCATATACTGGATGTATTTTTCTCCGTAGATTTTCACCATGTGGTTTTCTTCATATAGAGCTATAGCTATAATTATCATTACCACTGTTAACCAGATAATTGAAGGTGATGCAAAATATCCTCCTTTCACAGGTTTAAAGACATAGGTGTCGTAGATTAATAAGCCGTAGGACCATAATATGAATCCTAAGTACTGTGGATGTCTAGAGTATCTGTAGATACCCCATGTAACAATATTTTGTTTAGTGAATTTTCCGTAGAACCAGTTTATAGTTGCGATAAAGAATATAGCTACACCTATCAATATTATTACAAAAAATGAGAGGAGGAAGAAGACCTCCCAGAATTCGTCGAATGGGAATAGAGGGTTGATTAGTAAGAAAATCGGTAAAACAGCTATCCCCACAATAAATACCGAGATATCGTATGGTAGGTAGACTATACTACCAAGCTCAAGAATATAACGTACATTGAAAACTTTCTCAGACCATGTTGCACCAGGCATTAAATCTATTAATGGAAACCATAGAACTCTTAAAACACCGATACTCGCTAAAAAGAACATTGTAGATGCAAAATAACTAAATGTTGGGAGATACAGTATTAAAGAACCTAGAAACGATATTTTCCACTTCTTCAAAATAAACCCTACAACTATTAACACAATAACCACTGCTAAGCTAGTATGACCTACAGGTCTCACAATGTTGATGAAGTTCTCAGCTTTCTCCCACATAAACCAGTAATCAGGAAATACCTTCGATAATTGTTCACATAGAATAGTAGGAAGCAGTATAGTTGATATCAATAACGCAGTAGAAAATAAAGCAGCTAGAACTATAGATAACAACATCAAGTATCTATACAATATATCCCACCACAAAACATTACACGAATAAATTGTGAAATCAGTTTAAAAACTTTGTTAAATACAGATAATGTTCAACCAATATCAGTTCTCGAGTTGTAGAAGTCCTATAAAAGGAGTACACTTAAGGTTAACTTTCTACTCTTCAAAATCTCTAGAACTTCTACCTCAAATCTATAAAATTTTGTTTCTCCATTCCAAGCTTGAGCACAACAACTTCGTCAATATTTCTAACGTAGTTTAGAGATTTTGTGAAGTGTATAGCTATCAATTTCTTTTATTTCTTCACAAAATTAACTACTCCCCCAGAATTTTCTCAATGTTATGATGTTCTCGTACCTATTACAGATAATTAAGGTTCTTAGTTTAGCGACAATAATTCTAATCGACACTACCTAGTTCATACCTATCAACATAATTACTACATCACTTAAGTAGCTAAGTTTAGAAGTAACCCCTTCCAAACCTTTACAAATTAAGTAGTGATCTATATATAATTAATGAACTTACAAAAATACAATGAGATAGAGCTTCACAAAATGCTACGTAACAATAGCACTAATCGCTCTTAGGAATAACTCTTGGACTGGAGAGGTTGTAGAAGTCTTCAAAGAATTTCTAAAAACTTCCAAATCAAAGTATATGTTAAGGTGTTGCTGTATATTTATAGCGTAATAGATTTTAACTTAGTATTAGTAGTAGAGTTTCTCTGGTTGGTGATTTGTTGTGGGCTATGTTTGGGTTGATGCTGTGATTAAGAATCCATTTACGGGTAGAGGTATCTCTGTTAAAGCTTTTGTTGATACAGGTGCTATTCTTACTGTTGTTCCTCGGAAGATTGTTGAAGAGCTTCAGCTTCCTGTGATAGGTAAGAGTGTAGTACAAACAGCTAAAGGTTTTGCTGAACTTGAGCTATACCATGGTTTTATTGAGATTATGGGGGAAGGAACACCTGCACGTATACTAGTCTCAGATGATATAGATACTGTGCTGATAGGTATTACAACACTTGAGCAACTAGGTCTAGAGGTAGACACTATTACAGGGAAGCTCAAGAAAACTAGGATACTGCTACTATAAAAATACTTTATTCACCTCTCATAATCAAAACAATACCTATTCCAAACCTCTACACACTAAGTCATGGCTTATATACTTACTTTAAGAAAACAAAGAGATAAAAGGTAATTAACATAGTTCTAGGTTCTTTAGGAATGGATTTAACTAAAGCATAAGTATTGCATCTCTTATCTTGATCTCTTTCTTAGAGACTAGAGCTATACTGTGTTTATCAATTGTATCTACTCTTGCTATTATCTCTGAGAATCTTACTCTCTTACCCTTGACCACGACATCTTCAGCAAATTCATCTAATACGAATACTTTTGGTACCTGAAAATGTTGATCTCTATAACTAGCTGAACATATTTATCAACCTCTAGACACCTACCATCAATTAGACAAATTCTCAAAGATTTATCTAGTACAAGTCATTGAGATCAAAAAATTTCTCTGAATCACTACAACACCGAAGCTGTTATTAAATAAAGTTTTAAGCTAAAATCTCTACATGAAACCTGGTCTTGATATTCTTCAAAAACGAATAACAATCACTATAGCATTTAGTATGAGCAGCAGAAATAAATAGAATATCTCTAAAATTTTCATAGAGAAGTAGAAAGAATTCACTATATGATCTAGATATCTTCTGAGTTTTGGAGAGGGGTGAAAGAGGTGTATTTAATATGTCTAGTATTTTTTAAGTATTATTAGTGTAAAGTATCAATGTGATGAGGTATGGTTAACGAGTTAAGTATTATTTATGCAGTAGCTATCGCAAGTTTTATACCTCCAACAACATTGATTGTTGAGAAGTTTATCCGTAGAAGGTTGTGGTTAGTTGGAACAGCAGGTATAGGGGCGTTATCATCTCTTGCCGTATTTCTACTGGTTTTCGCTAGTCCTTGGATATATCTAGAGAACTATGGGGTTACCCTATGGGAGTTGTGGAGAGTCCTTAAAATAGTTGGCGATGTGTTTTCAAGATCTATAGCGTTAACAGCTATATTTTCAGCTCTTGGAGCTACTCTATGGCTTGCTGAGATAGGGGGTGGTAAAGAGGTTTTCATAGCTTCATCATCTATAGGGTTCACTATGTGTATAGCTTTCATAGCTTCTATAACAGCTCTAGCTATACTAGGTACAGTACCTGCGGAGAGAATAGGTATAGGAGCCTATACATCGACAGCTCTATTCACACTAAACATAGTACTATCGATAATAAGCAGAAAATCCACAACACCTAGAGATAAAAACACAATACCAACAACATATGTACATAGAGAATCTGGGGATAACGAAATTATTAAACGTATTATCGAAGAAGCAAAGAAAGCTATAAGCTAAAACCAAGCTTTTTTAACTATGTAAATATATGTAAATATACCGTGTTTTCCAAAATCCTGTTTACTACTTGATCTACATATTATCTATCCTTAACTTCTTGATATAATGTATTTGCTGTTCATAACCTAGTCTAAATACTTAAAGATACTTATTGAAATCGATGAAGGTGTTGTAGAGAGTTATACTTTATGTTGTGGCTGTGTTTACTCTAGTAAGGTTTGTCATTATCTAGATGACGATGGTATCTTTTTCGTTAGGTAATAAAAACTTGTTTTGCATAGCTATACTCAGTGGTGTGAATGAGTTTCAATGCTAAGTATATTGGTAGAATTGGGTTAGAGATCTTAATACCTTTGGCGATACTAGTTTTAGCTGTGTTAGGTATATACAGCTATACATCTACCAATCTCTGTTCTACACAGTTTACTACTACTGTAACTAAAACTGTTACAATGTATTTACCTCCAACAACTATAACAGTAACAAAGATTGTAAAGGAAGAAACTTCTCCGCAACCTACTTCATCAACATCTTTAAATAGTGTAACCTCTGCTACATCTACAATGGTTACAGTAGTTTACCAATACGGCTATGTAGTTAGATATCCCAATGGCTCAGAAACATTTATACCAACAACACAGTACATAACAACCCTACCAACACCTCCCACGGAATTCAAAGGACCTATAGTAAACATGTCTACCCCAGGTCTCAATGCAACAATTATTTTATCAAAGGGTGAAGTGAAGGTAGGTGAACAGCTTTGGATTAAAGCTATTTTTAGAGGTGAGAAAGCTTCTGCTGTATGCTTTCTATTTGTTGATGTAGTTGATTCTGAAGGTAATGCTATAAGAAAGATTGGTATACCTCCTCCAAAAGTCCCTACACCTAGACCAGGAATAGAGGTAAACCCTGAAACAGATTACGTTATCAGGGAATTCAGAGTTGATATACCTAATAATGCAACAACAGGTAGATACATAATCGCAATTAATGTTACTACATGTAGTAAAGAAGTGCTGATGAGTTTAAAGATACCTATAACAGTACTACCACCAGAATACGAGGTTGTGCCGACACCTCCACCAGGTTATATAGGGCCTGTAGCTGTGAACGAGGTTCCAGGTCTCAAAATCTATCTATTTCTATCTAACGATAAGGTGAAGATAGGTGATACCCTTAAAATCTTGGTTTATAGTGTTGGTGAGAAAGCTTTTTGTTGTGGATGCCCTAGATTTGTAACAGTAGTCAGTTCTGAGGGGCAGGTAGTGTATAGAACTGCTTATGCATGTACACATATAACGATAAGCCCTGGATCACCTCCACCACAAGAAGATATCCGCACCATTTCCTGGAAAGTTTCTAAAGATCCTAACTACAACATCGATATAACACCAGGTATATACACAATAATTGTTGAAACTGGTGTACTAACAGTAAATGCAACAGTAACAGTAGTAAGTTGAAAACTACGTTAAACTCTATATCTTTTTGCTATGAATAATCTATAGATGCTATGGTTATTCTTGGTCAACCTATGGTTAAACTTATAAGTTAACTAAGTAGCTAAGATTATCTAGAGTGATTCACTATGATTAAAGAGGTTGTTAAAGTTCATAAGAAAGGGGTTGTAGTGATACCTAAGAGTATTAGGGATGCGCTAGGTATTGTAGAGGGAACTCTGCTTGAGGTAAGAATCGAGAATAACAAGATTGTTCTTGAGCCTCTTGATCTATGGGATAAAGTGTGGAAGTGTTGTTCTGGTAGTGCTGAAGAAGCTGAGAAAGAGCTGGATAGGGAGGAGGAAGAGTTTTGGAGAAGAAGAGAGAGATGAGAACAGTTATTGTAGATACCTATGCTGTACTAGCGATGGCATATGGAGAACTTGGGGAAGAAGCAGAAAAAGTATTGCTAAGTATTAGGAGAGGTGATGTTGTAGGATATTTACCGGTAACTGTTGTTTATGAACTTTGTATTCATGTGTTAAGAGGGAGGATACCTGTTTTTGAGAGTATAGAAGAGTTCAAAACTTTTATCACGAAATACTTCAGAATAGCTGAACTTCGGTTAGAAGATTATATTGAAGCAGCTAGAATCAAGATAGAAGGCGATGCAATGCTGAAGGAGAGCATAGAGTTTAGAAATAGAAGTCTTAGTTTCACAGATTCTACAGTTATATGGCTCGCTATAAAGATGAAGATACCTATTGTAACTGGCGATAAGGATTTAGCTTATGTTGCGAAAAGAAAAGGTGTAGAGGTTATATGGTGAAATAAGCTATTCTCTAATCTGTTACCGTACTCCTCATAATAAAGACTAGTTCCAGTAGATGTTCTTTTCAAATTGAGTTAAGGATTAAAGTTTTAAACGAATTATAAATAGAGTATATGATCAATATCTTAAGGCTGTTACAGGAGTGGTGATAAGTTTAAATATCTGTGAATACCTGTAAATACTTGCCTATGGAGAACAATGTTTAATAAGCTCTAAACCCACTACATACTTCTAGATGATCCGCACTACGGTGAT
>JAJHRF010000076.1 GCA_020832925.1 Desulfurococcaceae archaeon
CTGAAGAAGCTTGTTTATACAGCATTCGCTAAAGCTAGAGAGAGGTACCCTGATATAGAGCCTTTTAGCGAAGCTGAAGAGAAGGAGAGGATATCTCAACAGTTAAATCTTGTGAGGTGCTCCTAGATGAAGGTTATGTGGCTTCTCTACGACTCTACCTACGCACTCATAGATATCCGTTGCGGATCACCAGATACAGTAGATCGAGAAGTTATGGAGAGCCTCATAGCTGGGGAAGCGTATACAGCTATCAGGATATCCTGCGAAATGGGTAAGAGTAAGGTTGAGGTATTCAAAGTCGGCAACGGGGTTGTTGAGAAGAAGGAGCTGAATATAGATGGGAGAGAACTTATCTATAGCAGCGTTACAGCATGCAGCGAGCAGAAACAGGGTCTCGAGATTCTTTTACGCGATATCTATAGAGGAGGTGTTGTTATCGATGAGAAGGAGAAGGCTAAATTGAAACAGCTTTCTGAAATTCTTAGCTGTAGCTAGAGGTTGTTTTCTATGAGGAAACTCTACATAACGAGCCCCATACCCTTGGTAGATACCGAGAAAACAGTTCTATCAAATGTTATAGAGGTCGATCTTGAGGTACTGAACAATCTTTGGAGTAGATTCCTCAGCGATCTGAATACGATTGCTCAAAGTATCTATGAATCTCTACTTAAGCAGGGATCGCCATGCCTAAACAGGTACGAGTGTAGGGTAAGGTTGTTAACAGATGTGGTGGTATCCTTTATCAAGCACCTCGTCATCGTACCCCTAGCACCACCTCCAGTAACAAGGAAAGCTCTTAATATGCTACATCCTCAAGACATTTTCTTACTCTACGCAATACTTGAAGGTTACTGTAGATACGCTTCAACAGATCACACTACCTGTGCTTTGTTCAATGCATTAGATACGCTACTCGTAGGGGATAGTATTGCTGATCTCCCTGAGAGCATGGATAGAATTCAAGATGCTGTTAAAAGCTTGGTTAATGTTATCGGTGTTAACGCGTTTAACTTGGTATTCGATCCCTACACAATTCTCGAAGAAGATCATACAAAAGTTTGTAGAGACGGGAATGTGTATAGACTTGGGCTTATAAGATGTGTTCCTGCAGATACTAGACCTGGATTCAATACATCATCACTACTAGTACACTCCCTACTTACGTCTGCTCTTGCACGATTAATTTTCGAGCATAAGATGCAGAAACTCGCTATTATGAACAAGGATCTAGCTACAGAGATCACTAGGTTAGCAGCTGTTCTTCACGATATCGGTAAACCTATTGCTTGGTACGAAACCTTCACTAAAGCGATGTACACTAGTCATGTAAGCGATGCCGTATTGAGCGAGGTATGGAGTAGGTTAAGAGAATTCGAGAAACTTCTAGGTACAGATATATGGGTTTACGTAAAGATCTTGGTGAAATGTCATCATAGCAGTGATACTGGAGAATGTATAGAGAGCGAATTCCAAAGACATGCTCTACAAGCAAAGCTTTGGCCTGTAAACATACTCGTAGCTATGGCTGAGTCGATAGCTTTAGCTGATAGAGTTGCATCAGCTGTTGACAGGGTAAAGCGCGTGATTGAGGATAGGAAAGCTGAGATAGCGAGGATAGCGAATACTAGATGGCAAGATATAGCAGATCTTTTCGAATACGATGAGAGATCGTGGTTTTGGCAGATAAAAGCTGAGGATAGCCTTGTGGAGAGGGTAGCTAAAGCTGTTGCGCAAAGCGTTATGTCTGAACCTGGTGTAGCTGGTGCTGATGGTGGAGAAGTTGTTGAAGGTGTCGCTATAGGTATAGCGGATATCAGGGAGATTCAGAGGTTCATAAGTAGAGAAGATCTTAGGACAGTGATAGGCGGTAGTATAGCTGTAGATATAGCGACGCTAACCATTATACCAGCTCTACTATTGAAGGTTCTAGATCTAAATATCGAGCACATACTCTACTCCGGAGGTGGGGTAGTGAACTTCTTGACGAAGAGCGGCGGCGATGGTGTTAAGATCCTTAAAGAAGCTTATACAAATCTTAACAGGAAAGCGCGGTGGTGGTTACCTGGTGTAGTCTTTGTAGAAGTAGAGTTGTTAAACGATTGGAGAGCTACGATGAGGAGGCTTTTTACAAAGCTTGCAGTAACCAAGATGTTACCGCAGAACGAATCTCTAGCACTACATGTAACAGATCTTGGTATAGGTGTGGTATGCGAACTCTGTGGTAGGAGACCTGCTACAGCGATAATTGAGCGAAGTTTACTTGTATGCGATTCATGTAGAGCTTTAAGAGCTTTAGGAGACAATTTCTATGTTAAAGCTAAGCTCAATGTGCTTAAAGAGGTAGGCTACGGTGTAGATAGGGATATAGAGGGTATCGACACCGTCATGAAGTACTTGATGATGTGGTTGAGTGGGCACAGAGGGTGGTGGTATGGTGAAGGGTTTAACATAGCTGTTCTCTACGCAGATATGAATCTCGGCGGGCTGTTCTTCGCGAACTCTCTGAGTATGAGCGAGATGTTTACAAAGAGTGTGCTTGTTGATTACGCATTGAAGAAAGCTCTCTACATAGCTTTGAAAGCTGTTAGAGATGCTTACGGAGATCACATATTATCGAGATGTTATGTAGGGGTGCTCTACGCTGGTGGAGACGATCTTTTAGCGATAGTTCCTTCCCAGGTAGCTCCATTACTAGCGCTATACATATCCGTAGTGTTTTGGAGTATCATCGGTTCTCGACAGCTATCGATATCTATAGCCTCTGCTAAGCCTAAGCAAAACATCTGGAACGTTATAGATACAGCTAAAAAGTTGCTTGACGAAGCTAAGGACTTCATTAGGAGAGAGGTTGAGAATTTCGAAGAGCTTAAGAGTATCGCAGGTGTGGTAACGGTTATCTACAGCGATAAACAGCTTCTACCAGCATACATAGATGTTATCGAGATCTACAGATCTATAGGTATGCTATCGCAACCACTTATAATAAAGGTTGAGCTTGTTGATGGGTTCAGGTTTAGCGAAAGCTACAACTCGTTTACAACAATGCTCAACCTCTTTAGCTCTAAGAGAATCACGAATGTTAAAGATCTACTCGATACTGTTAACCAGGGTAAAGCTCTGCTTATCCAGAGCAGTAGTGATGTAGAGGACTTTGTTAGGGAGGTGTACCACATAGCGAAGACCCAGAGTGTTAAAGCTGAGGAGATGCCTATCAAAGCCGCTGTCTACGCTGTTAACTACTACATCAAGATTAGGAATACGGAGTTCGGCTATAAGCTAAGAGAATTCCTAACACCTGTAATCAACGATTTAAGCAAGTTTATGCAGAGCAGATCTAAAGTTGGAGTACAAGGATTCTTCCCGCTATACGATCTCTACTTAATACAGAAGATTCTCAAGGGCTGAGGTATGGCTAGAGGTGCCGAGGTAATGGCTAGGCCAAGGATAAAGGTTTTGATGAAACCGTTATCACCAACTCTCTGGGGTTCTTGGGATAGAGGTTTCGAAGCTCATATACCAACAACTAAGTGCATAGATAGAGGTGTTACATATCCATGCGTATTCCCAACATATATAAAAGGTGTGTTGAGGCGATGTGCATACCTACTGATAGACCATATGACGAGGCTCGGTATTGCGGATAGCAAGCTGTTTGTTAAGATCTTCGGCTCCTCGGCTTTCGAAGATAAGGTAGAGCCTAGTGTACTCGATGAGCCTAGCTGTATCAGTATATCTGTAGGCAAGGTTGTCGACGATGCTGAAGTACGTAAGATACTCTCATCATGGCCTAGACTTGAGGAAGTCAACCCTGTGCCTATCCGTAGCGCGGTGTTTATAGAACCTCATGTTAGGCTAAGGGATGAGTCGTGGACTGCTGCTGAAGGTGCTTTATTCACCGAGGAGAAGGTGTTGAA
>JAJHRF010000077.1 GCA_020832925.1 Desulfurococcaceae archaeon
AGAGGTAAGCTCATCGATAACCATAGGAGGACTAGGAACTACACAAGGATGGAACAGTGAAGCACCCTTAATATATACGATATATAGAGATATTACTGTATCTAGCATAACTATAGCAGGGGTGTACACCATAGCTATACTTATAGCGGTACTCAGCTCAATAATTATTTCTAGGGTATTTCTACATTATATCTCGAAGAAATTCAAATCCTAACAGTTCCAGGGTTTTCCCAAGACAATAATATATAAATATCTATGTATATCTATGAATACTTTTTCTTGCTTCAGGGAAAATCCATTCATCTTTTTAATATTTAGATATAGTTAATCTGTAAGGATAGAGGTGGGTATATGAGTATTAGAAGCTATGTTCTAGACCATAAGCTAGAAATACTTGTAAAAGACATTGTATATACTTTAAGAGATTATTTCCCGTATGTAGATATAGATAGAGTTAAAGTTGTTATTTGTAGAAACTGTAAATCAAAAGCTTTAGCAAGGATATACTCTCTCCCTACGGTTTGGAGATATATATTGAAGTTAGAGCCTATGTACATTATAGAAGTTATTGAGAAAAACTTCAACTCCTTAACCCACGAGGAAAAAGTGAAGGTAATTATACATGAGTTACTCCATATACCCAAGAAATTCTCTGGAGGTCTAAGACCTCATGGAAAATACGTTAATAAGCATATAGTTGAAAAACTTTTCAATGAATATATCAAGAGAAAATCTATAGAAAAACTAGGTAGATAATCTTAGTAAAATCTCTATCGAAACAACCCTCCACCCTAAAAAACGCCAATATTCTCTGTACATAAAACCTTTTCCTACTCTACATACAGTCTCTTAAAGAACTTTGAGATAACGTTATGATTAACAGTATTTAAAGAATTATTTAGATATACTTTAGTCATCATTATATTGATAACCATCATTATTAGTAATGTTTAAATTAAATAATCTTCTTGATATTCTATACTTTAGCGGTTACTTACACAATATTCTTTGATCACTATAATAAAATTCTATTATTGAAGCGGTCAGTGAATACACTAACTTTAAGGAAAGATAATAGGACTTAATAGGAATCTAGAGGTTGAATCTTTTGGATAGCTTTGAATACTCTGTTCTTTGTTTTTGTTCACTTTTGTTTAGATATACATATCTATGTGATCGCTGTATATACTAATCTTGTGAGAGATATGTCGGAAGAAAAAGAAGTTAAAGAAGTAGAAACTGAATGTAAGAAGCTGGGTAAGAAATCTTCGGAAGAAATAGGAGAGCTTATGGCTATAAGAGAGATGATTAATGAATGGCTTGAGAAGCTAGGGATTGTTTCTAAAGATATTGTTAATGCTGTTGTTAGTACGCTTGATGGATCTAAGCTTGGTAAGGAAATTGTTGATCTCTATAATAGTTTGAAGTCTGCGGGTCTTCCGAAAATCTTGTTGTAGAGATTGTAAAGGATTTCTATAAGAAGAAATTAGAGATAGCACCATCCCTTAGCGATATAGTGAAATCAGTATCAGAAGTTAGAGGCTCTATCAAACCTCCAGGTTCTCCAACAATCTCTGTACCTACTGCTAAAAAAGAAATTAAAGAAAAGAAAGAATCTGAAAAACTTGAAGAGAAGTAATTGATATAGAATTAAATACATATTATTTTTATAATTATAGTTTTAGATGGTGCTGTGGTTGAGTTCTGAAGATGTTGTAGTAAAGTTGGTGAAAATTCTTGAAGAAGTTCTCGAGAGGTTAAAGAAGATTGAAGAAAAGTTAAGCAGTATTCCTCTTAGCAATGAGGAAGCTACTCTTGTTCAAAAACTTGTATCTCTATACTACCTTCCTGTTAGTGTAGCTATTGAAGCTACTAGAAGAGTTATTGGTATTGTTTCTCAATTTCGTTTAGACTCTATATCAACTGAAATTGTGAATATTTTGTCTATATGCTGAGAAATGAATATTTCTGAAATAACTAAAACTGTTAGAGAGGTTAGAGGTAAAGCTTCTAGAAGAATAATTAGAGAAAAACCACATAGACTTGAAAACCTTGGGATAGTTATTAACGTAGGGAGTAAGCAGAGACCTAGGTATATTTTGAAGAATTGTTTGGAGAGGCGATGAAACTTGGGTTCTATAAATACTTTGAAAATAGTTTACGTAGCTATAAACATAATTGTTACTGCTGTTCTCTATATAGTAACTCTGTATATAATGTTAGTAGTTTATGTATTCGCTATGGTTACATATAATATAGCATGTTTTGTTATTAGAATAACCTTCTCTAAACTTCCCTGGAGAATTAAGCTTGAGTTTGTAGTGATATACCTAAAACTTGAGTTAAGTATAGCTTGGGAAACGATTTCTATACATAAAATTGGTGATCTATTTAAAGAGAGCTACATATTAAAACAGCTATATTCTTTCAATCTCTTTAAGTATTTATAATCAGCATTGAATATCTAGATCCTTCAACGCTCTTCAATCTTCTCAATTCTGAGGAGCTATAGTATATTATTGAAATATGTATAGCTAAAAAATAGTTTGGGTAATTCCATATAGTTAAGTTTTGTAGAATAGTTACCTTTCGGTAATCGATACTAGCGGGTCTATCTATTCTACTAGTGGACAGATTCTTAAGGAAGCAAGGTCAGCACCTCGATAAAATGAAAAGGTATGTAAGCATATATGGAATACCTTGGTTGCATCTGAGAACTCCTTCGATGAATAGTGGAGACCGAGGGATGGAGAAAGTGAAAAAGAAGAGATTCTTGTGGCTAATCAAACCAATTACTAAAACCTGAACCTTTTTAGGGATACGAAAAAGTGATCTTTGGTATTACACTTTTTAGCTCTGAATACCTTGGAATCTAGAGGATATTAAATATGTGTTCCAGTGTTGAGTTATCTGAGGAAGTTTTGAAGTATATTGAGATTGCTGAAAGATTCTTGGTTGAGGGTAGGGAGCTTATTGATAAAGACCCTGTTCAAGCATCTGAAAAACTATATAAAGCCGCTGAGGAAGTTGTGAAGGTTCTTGCAATAGCTCTCAACCTTCCGGAAGCTAGAAAAGCTATTGAATCTGGTGGTTGGTGGTCAAAACTTCTTGAGAAAACGGCTCAAAGTGTAGCTAAAGCTCTTGGTGTTAAAGAGTTCATTCTCTGGTGGAACACAGCATACAAACTACACGTAGATGGTTTCCACGAAGCTAAGTTAAGTAGTGAGGATATTAGGGAGAGATACGAATATATATTTAAACCAGCAAAATAAACAAATAGAATTCAAATTGAATTAATTAAACTAATCTATTTTTTAAATATATCTAAAATACCTTAAGATTAAAATTCTTCGCTTTAATTAAAAACTATGTTTATATATCAAAATTTCTAAGTTTAAACTAATATAAAAAGAACATCTATATATTATATCCACTGATGGTATTTAAAGAACTCTTATATTCGTTTAAATAGAATGATTTTCTTCTCCTAATAAAAAATCCGATTAATTTCATGACATAAAATATAGATCTTCATAGAAAATGAGTACCTAATAATATTTTTATTAGTCATATTATAATATTGATTAAGTAAGAAATTAAATGATATGTACTGTGATAAAACTGGTTTCCCTACTTGCTTATTTAAATTAAAGATTTTTAACCATTATGTAATAGTGTTTTATTTTCTCTATGCCTGATACTTGTGTGTAGAAGAATAGATGTGATGTCCAGGGTATTACTGCGTATCTGAATCCTAATTCTTTTAGATCGTTTAATGCTTTGAAGAGGAGTACTGTTCCTACTCCATGTCTTCTTTTCTTCGGATCTACACCTATAGGTCCGAATTCGTTTCTACCCATTCTA
>JAJHRF010000078.1 GCA_020832925.1 Desulfurococcaceae archaeon
TGAATGGGTTCTTAATAACTGCATCAACCCACGCATAGCCCATGGCTAGTCACCAGATCTCTACAATCTAGGCATAGATGTGTTCTGAGGTATAAGAAGTGCTGAATCTCCAGCGTTTAGCAACCTATGTTACTTCTTGAGATTCTTCTCCACAACTATCTTAGCCAAGCTTACCAAAGCCTCTACATGGCCAAGCCTCTTAACAACATCTATGCTTCTAAGCCTAGCCTCGTGAAAACCTTCAACATGTAGAAACCAGGCAGCGTCCCACCAATCCATAATCTCCTTAACCCCTAGCTTCTCAGAAATTGCATAGATAGCGTCATCCAGTAAGGAGAGTATCCACCTACCCTTCTCTAAAACCTTCCTAGCCTCATCAAGGTTAAGAGCAGTTGCAATAGCCTTCACAGCCTCTTCAGCTGCTTTATACAGCTTCTCAGATGCTTGAACAGGGTCTTTATCTATCAGCTCCCTACCCTCAGCTAAGAATCTTTCAGCAAGCTCTAAGTGCTGAAGAGCTTTCTTAATAGCTTCGTGAAATACCATACTAACTCACTTAGTTACATCCTCACAACAGTGTTAACTAACTAATAGGGTCTCTTAGTGTTATTGCTAGCTCTTCTCCTGCTTCTCCCAAGCAATTCCCTTTGTCCACAGGTTCCTTATGTTTGCTGTGATTAGGTATATCTGTGTTGCTACCATGTTCTGTATAAATTGCTTGTTGAGCCATTCAGACTTCAGATAATAATAGACTAGTGGACGATCTCTTAGAACTTAAAAAGAGGCTACTCATAATAGAGCGTTTCCCCGCTAACGGTACTTGACGGTACCTGTAAATATTTGTGATCCCGTTAGCGGGGTTGGGCCTCGGTGTGGGTTCACTAGCTTCACCCGCACCCCATGGGCCCCGGTCGAGCCCAACGCCACGAGGCTCCCATCTGAGTCTCTATGTCACCGCAGAGCGGATCATCCGAGAAACTATAAAGTGAAGAGGTATTTAAACACCACTCTCTATCGACAAGTATTTACAGATATTCACAGATATTTAAACTTATCTTCAGCTCTGCAACAGCCTCAAGACATCTATATAAAACAAGCATTTGAAATCGCTGTTAAAGAAAAAATAACTGTATACATTGCTTTATTTATGGCACAAGCATTCATGAGACAGGTTACTCTAATATCTTCAGATAAAGAACAGTGTAAAATAGCTGAAAAATTTGATGTAAAAACATTCTGTATATAAATATTTCTCAACCAATCCCGAGACGCAATATATTTCCATCTCATAGCTCTTTGATCACCCTTTTAACAGCTTCTCTATGAAGTGGTGTTTGCCAAGCAACATACTTACCTACGCCAAGCTCAGGATCTTTCTCAGGAGGAGGCTCATCAACCCAGAGCTCTGGATCTCTGGAGTAGAGGTCGTAGACAACAAGGTTCTTCTCGATAAGCTCATTTCTAAACTGCTTTGAAAAATCCTTCTCCATCAGCGCATCAGGATCCTCAACAACTTCTGCTAAGTGTTGATGCCACTTCTTGACAAAGTCTTTTGTTATACCTTTAGACTTAGCGATAACCTCTACAACCTTATCAATATTCCACTTAGCTCGATACAGCAATGCAAGCATGTCCGGGTTTCCACCTGTTAACTTCCAAACGGTGTCAAGGTCAGGTATGGGGCTGGAGACCCTCTTAGAGATACGATTATATAGCTCCTCAAAGCCTTTCTTACTCATGTTCCACATCGGCATTATCCACGCCCATCTATGCCTACCAATTCTCCACCTTGAGAAGCCTTCGCTAGTAGCAGCAATAATAACTATTTTTTCGTAAGGCTCAGGTGGATACTCAATAGTGTTTAGAAGTGCTTTTACGTAAGCTTCTGCTCTATCTAATCCAATGGCTTGGAAAACCTCGTCAACTAGGAGAGCAATTCTCTTTCTCTTCCACTTCTTTAAGAGCTGATTAGCTAGGTAAACAACAAGATCAGCAAGCTTTAGAGGTGTAAAACCTGTTGCATTTGCTATAGCTTCGCTAAACCTAGACACAACCTCCTCAATACTTGTATGGGTAGCGAATTCTTTGCGTAGAGGATCGATGTAAATAACATCGAACTCCATCTCCTTTAGAATCTCAGCTGCTTGCCTAAGCCAAGCAGATTTCCCACAACCCTCAGGACCGAAGACAACTACTGGATGCCAAGTACCTCTCTCAGCAAATTCATAAACTTGCTTAATACCTCTATCCCTATCAACAAACTCAACCTCTAGATCAGCAAAACGAAGCTTAGCCCTAGTAACAGACATAGACCTACACACAAAACTAGTAGCTAAACACCTGCCAAACTTCTTCTAAATACCTAAGAGTTTTTAAGCAGCATATACCCATGTATTTAGCGGCAACAGCAAAATATCATACTCTTTTGCTTAGATTCTAAGTAGTGTATCAGCATATCGGGCTATGAAGACAGGTTTTCTCTACCCATATACCCTGAGCATTGGTGGGTTGTTGAGGTACATAATACCTGTAGCCAAGATATAGCCGATATCTCTGACAATATCTATAGCCTTGGCTAACCTGTTCTTGATTGTTATAGCTACTCCGTAGAGAAGTGCTTTTCCTCTAAATGTTGATAACTCTATCTCTAGAAATATGTTTCTAACAATCTCCAGCAACACCCTAGACCTCACCCAACCTCTCCACCTCCTAAGGGCTAGGATAAGAGCTCTCTGCTCAACCCTCAGCTTTCTCCAGACACCTGTTCTAAGAGCTTTCCTATAGAATTTCTCAACAACAGATCTAGAGATTCTACTCGGTATAACAAGATCTAGAAGCATAGATCTAGCTAACTCAACAAATCTAGAACTCTTCCCAACAACATCCTCAAGAGAGTAGATAATGAGATTCATAAGAGCATCTCCAACATCAACACATAGATATATATATCTACAGCACCCATTTAAAAACTTTTCGAGAAACAGAACCCAGTTTAATAAAACGTATAGAAAAATTCACGAAGTTTTACAGAGAAATAAAATTCAGAGAATCTACACAACGACAAACACACCCTACCTCTAAAAGCTTATCTCTGAATAGAACCGGAGCTGATAACACTATACATCGATGTACAGGGATAAGAACATACCGAGCCCTTAGACAAGCATATCGATTAAGCGTAGTCACCACCATAGCGAAGCACTGACTATGCATTATCTAGACAAAGCTTGTATAGTAAAGGTTTCGCAAAGAGTTTCTACAGAGATATGCAGGTTTATGGAGACGCCTGTAGCAATACTTATAAACTGGGAAACCAAGGAATATCTCGCGATGTGGGGCTCGGGGATCTGGATCGGTAGAGTTTCATCATGCTCAGTGGTTCGTGTCCTCCATCCCCGGGCCCCGAAGCGTTAAACCTCTTTAAGTTTCGTTTTTGCAAAGAACACAAACTTTTCAGTACATGTTTATAGAAATTGAGTGTATTCTTCGTGGTTTTTGCTCTGGTTTCTCTAAGGAATATCTCTACGGTATCTACATCTACTTATTCTAATTGAATTCCTTTGCTTTGTATCCATCGAACAAAGTCTTCAACTAAACCTCTGTTTCCCTCTATATACTTCTTATCTCCTTCAACCTTCACGAACTCGTTAACAATATTCGAAACATCTAGCTACCCTAGAACCTTAACCTGTTCCTACTTTACTTCGGCAAGCTCTATTCATAAACTTGCCTCCCTACCTGCTCTCCAAGCTTCGTAGAGTAGATGAAGGATCTACAGCTTTGTAGAAGTTGATGAAAATCTCCAATACATGCTGTATTTATGTTGATGAGGTTTTCTGTAGAACTTTCTTAA
>JAJHRF010000035.1 GCA_020832925.1 Desulfurococcaceae archaeon
TAGCTCTAATATTGTTTAGTTGTTGTATTTATCTAGAATTCTTCAAATATTTCCAAAATCGGTAGTTGTAGATACATCCTGGGTCTGGAGCTAGTGGATCGCCAAAATATCCAAAAGCTCTAGCTCTACAACCTCCACAAACGGTTCTATAAGGACATACTCTACAAAAACCTCCTAAATTATCTTTGTTTCGAAGCGCTTGGAATAATTGATTTTTCTCCCAGATTTCCCAGAAAGGTTTCTCCCTTACATTACCTATAGGTATAGGTAGGAATACACAAGGTGTGATACTTCCTTCTGGGAGTATTGCTGCATATATTCTTCCAGCTCCACAACCCCCAACGAATTCCGCTATAGCTGTAACCACCGGGTCTCCTCTAACAACGAAATGCGTTGGTGCAACCTCTTTACCTCTACTCATCTGAATAACTACCCTGCCATACTGAGGAGCTGTTGTGAATATCTCTATCTTTCTCCTCCTCATTTCCTTGTAAATTTTCCTCATAAACTCTTCTCTCTCAAAAGGATCTAGATCCATGTCAACTATCTCCTTCCCTCTCCCGGTGGGGATAAAGTTGAAGAACACAACCCTCTTAACCCCAATACTTTCAGCTAGGTCAAGGATATCGTCAACCTCATCAATATTGTACTTCGTTATCGTCACAGCCATTGCATGGCTAAGCCCTAGCTTTACAGAGTTTTCAAGAGCTTTTACAGCTTTCTGCCACGATCCTTCCACACCTCGAAACTCATCATGTTTTCTAGGGTTGGCAGAATCTACAGAAACCTCAACGTAGTTTAGCCCCGCTTCAACAGCTTTCTTCAGCTCATCAAAATCTGCAAATCTCCAGCCATTCGTTGCTGTAGCAACGTAGAACTCTCTTCGCGCTAAAGCCTTGACCACTATCAGATAGTCAGGATGAATAGTAGGTTCACCACCACTCAAAGCAACAGCAGCTACACCAGCTCTATCAAGTTCATCAATAAGTTTTAATTTCTCATGAAATGTAAGCTCATTTGGTAAAGAATTACCTGCAACTCTATAGCAATGTAAACAACGAAGGTTGCACATGTTAGTAAAATCCCATACCACCATAAAAGGTGCTGGCATTCTCTGAGGTACGGTTACACCATATAATGCTATCCCCTTAAGAACAGCCTCTATACCTCTTTTAATACCTGGAACTTTAAGAATCTCTCTAACCTCATCAATATCCCCTCCAAGCATTTTTACACCAAACTCTACAATTAACTTCATAAAGTCTATAAAGAATCTCGAAGTTAATGAACACCAAAGTGTTGCTCCTTCTAAACTCATTAATGCATAATAAATCAAGCTTCTACCATCCTCAAAATAAGTATCCCTATCAGATTTAATAAAACAACAAGCTTTCTTCAAACCTAAACGTAGAATTACCCTAATAATAGGGTTACCTAGAACTATTCTTATAGCTCCAAGGAGAGCTGAAACCCCGCTTCTTCTACTCATTAAAGATCACTCATAAGAAATTCTATCACAATAGATTTTCTGTAGTACTGTTTATATTCCTACCCTTCATTACACCTAGATAATTCTAATATATGGTACAATTAGGAGAGCTTTTAACATTCTCAAAGCTTAGCAAAATTTAGCCTCTATAAGATTAATACCTTGCTTAACTATGATAATCTTCATCACACTTAATACATAGTTTTCCCCGTGAATACCGTAGAAGAATTTGTATTAGAGTTAAAATTGAAGAATAGATTCAATACTAGTGCTTCTATACTCTACGTGATTTAAGAATATACTACCATTAAGTTATTGTAATACTTCCTCTACCGTATTCAACATTTATTATACTTTATGATGTTTAAACAATCTATTCATTCCAATTTTAGTATATTTATTAGATAAGCGAACAACTTTAACACTATTTATTGTATAAAATTGATTAAAGTACAATTATTGAACATCTTTCTTATCAGAAATAGTTTTACAACAAATTGCGCTATTCTTTATCTCTATTATGGGAGAGGAAGTTTTACCGATCTCCTCTCCCTACTACTTATGTATACAGCTTCTATTATTTCTTGAGCTTTAACTGCATCATCAACTGTTACAGTGGGTTTTCTACCTGTTTTTATAGCTTCTATTATGTCTTCTAAAGGATGTTTAATTGCTGTTTGTGGAGGGTTTGGTTTAATCCATGCATTTTTATCTCGTGAATAGTATATAGTTCCCATGAAGGTTTTTAGAGCTGTTCCCCTACTTCCATATACATGTATTTCCGGAGATATTGAAGGATTTTCTGCTACTTGTACCCAGCCACTTTCTAATACTGCTATTGTTTGTTTTGAAAAAGTGATTATTGCTATACCAAAATCATCTATATTGTATACCTTTGTTAAATTTAGATTAACTCCTTGAACTTCCACAGCTTCATCATTTAATATGTATCTCAGTAGGTCAGCTGCGTGAATACCTAAATCAAGTAGTCCTCCACCTCCAGCAAGTTCTTTTATTGTAAACCAAAGACTCCAATCTTTAAACCATTTATCGATGGCACCTGAATGTGCTATTCTCACTCTAATGGTGTAGATTTCGCCAATTTCATTGTTTTGTATTATCTCTTTAAGCTTCTGTATATCAGGGTTGAATCTAAGCCCAAATCCTGTTGTAAAGAGAATCCCATGTTTTTCTACAATATTCTTTATTTCTTTAGCCATTCGAATATCTACTCCAATAGGTTTCTCACAGAATATATGAATATTGTTTTCAGCAAGTATCTTAACATATTCTAGATGCCTTACAGTTTCACTATCTATAACAACTAAATCTGGTCTTTTTCCTACAAGTTTTTCTAAAGATTCTATGTATTCAAAACCATATTTATTAGCATAGTATAAACCTCTATCTCTATTTTCATCAAATATTCCGATAACCTCAACATCGTTTCTAGATCTTAGGTATTCTGCATGCCCAGGAGCGTGAACATGTGCAAATCCTGCAAAACCTATCTTTAACTTCATAACAGATCCGCTCAATCCATAGAAATTATGGTATTATTTATTACAGGTTTAACCTCATCGTATATCTGTACCTTAACTTCTTCACCACCTTTATAAGCCGATTGATATATTGCGTCTAGTATTATCATTTCATATACATTTTCTCTCGGATCTATAGGACTATCCTTTATCGGATCTACAGGATTCTCTAAACTTTTTCTAATAGCTTCAACAAATTTCCCTATTTTATCGATCCACACATCTTTCTGTGGTAGTACAACTGTTGTTGTAGTCATAAAACCATTTTCATCTCTAAAAATTTCAAGAGGATAAAGCTTTATTCCTCCTCTTATACCTAGGAAGAATGGCCTACCTAAGTCATCGTTATGCATAGCCCATGCAACTTTAAGCCATAGAACCCCACCGTTCTTAAACACAATTCTACCTATAGCAAAATCTTCAACATCGAATTTCTCTACATCCCATGGACCAAACCATGGGCTTACCTGACCCCATATACTTAATACTGATGCCGCTTCTCTACTTTTTCCTAACGCTGTATATATATGACCACTAACTTTCACAACCTCAGGATAACCAAGTATATACATAGCGTTATCAATAGCGTAACATCCTAGATCCAGAAGAACTCCTCCACCAGCTATCTCCTTACTTATGAATGTTGAAGATGGTGGTATATTCCTCCTTCTCTGTCTACCCTCCACAGTTCCCCGTAATAGAAACCTTTAAGAAGACCTACTTCAGCAAATCTTCTAGCTGCTATAATTTCTGGTGAAAATCTGTTCTGGAAACCTACAAATAATATCCTTCTATACTTTATAGCTGCTCTAAGCATTTCTAAAGCTTCTGAAGCCGTAGCTGCCATAGGTTTCTCAACAAGTACATGAATACCTTTCTTGAGAGCATATATCGTTGGCTCAGCATGAACTTTATGCGGAGTGCAAATACTTACACCATCTAATTGTACTTTATCAAACATATCCACATAATCTTTAAATACGTTTTCCTCAGAAATTCCAAACATCTTAGCAAACTCCTTCGCTTTTTCAATATCGATATCAGCTACAGCTTCAAGCTTTACAAACGATATATTTTTATAATATTTTGCATGGTGTCTAGCTATACCACCTGCACCAACAAAACCTATCTTAATAACTTTCCCTTGGCTCATAATTAATCCATGACATTAATGCTATGGTTTAAGTAATAAGTTTTTCTGTAGAAAAAGTAATCTTCTCATATTCGTAATGTAGTTGCTTTAACTAGGTCTTCATATCGATGATCCTCTAATTAAGTTTCATATTACAGATTCCTCACGTATTTAATCTTAAGTTTCATGAGGAAAACTTATTTTAATTTTAAAGATTTAAGATTAGACACTGTGACAAGGTGAAGGAAATGCCTCTTCATATAGCTCTACAACTATATTCCTTAAGAGATGAACTTCCAAAAAGATTCTACGAAGTACTTAAAGATGTTGCTGATCTAGGTTTCGAAGGTGTAGAATTTGCTGGATTCTATGGAAAGGATCCAAACGAATTGAGAGATGTTTTACAAAAACTTGGACTTGAAATTGCTGGAGCCCATATCCCTATACAAGCTTTTAGTGAACTAGAGATAGATAAAACTATATCGTTTAATACAACTCTTGGAAACAGATACCTCATCATACCAGGTCTTCCTAAAGAAATGGTGAAAACAAAAAATGATTGGATTAAGTTTGCAGAAACTCTAAACAACCTTGCTAAAAAACTTAGGCAGTACGGTATGAGGATAGGGTACCACAATCATGTTGTAGAATTTACACCAATTGAAGGCGAATATCCATGGAATTTAATATTTAGTAGAACATCCGAAGAAGTTATAATGCAGATAGACATTGGTCACGCACTTAGAGCCGGTCTTACTACTGATGATATAATAGATATCATTAAGAGGTATAGAGGAAGAGCTTTAACAATACATGCAAAAGATTACTCAAAAGTAAAAGGATACGATGTAGTTATAGGGGAAGGCGATGTAAAATGGCTGGATATATTAAAAACGCTAAAGGATTATGGAGGTACCCAATGGATTATAATCGAGCAGGAAACATATCCCTACAAACCACCAATAGAATCTATAAAGAAATCCCTCAAGAATTTAAGAGACATCCTCTCAACAATATAAACTCCATTATTTCAAAACTTTTTAGAAAATTTAAACTGTAATAATTTAATGAAGTACCACATAAAGTGTTTTACTTTGAAATAAAATCGTGAGTTAAGTCTTAGTCAATTAATTAAATCAAAAATATGTTTAAAATTTTTACAGCTAAAACTCATAGAATTATTGACATTTAATGCACTACTATATCAATTCATTATATAGAATTTCAAATATGATGTAGATGATTAAAGAGATGAATAGTTATTCTCTTCATAGATCAATTACTTGGTGCGGCGGCCGGGATTTGAACCCGGGATCTCCGGCTTGGCAGGCCGGCGTCCTAGACCAGGCTAGACGACCGCCGCTCCTTAGTTTGAAATGTTTTGTGTAGAACTAAATAAGCGTTAGTGTTCTTACTCTATTTCCAATCTCTATCTACTATTGTGTTCGGTGGTACATCTCTATATACTACTACCCCTGGATATATGATGGAATGCGAACCTATCTTCACCCCGGGCATTACCGATACATTTACTCCTGTCTTTACGTATCCTCCTATCACTGCCCCCATTTTCCTTCTTCCTGTGTCTATCCTTTTTCCTTCTATAGTCATTTTCACGGTTTTATTATCAAATCTAAGGTTTGCTATGATTGTTCCCGCCCCTAGGTTAACATTCTCACCTATGATGCTATCCCCTATGTAGGTTAGATGTGCAGCATGAGTATTCTCTAATACTATGCTTTCTTTTACCTCAACCGAGAACCCTATATGGGTTTTCTCACCTATAGCTGTGAAAGGTCTGAGGTAGCTGTTAGGGCCTATAGAAACTTCTTTCCCTATGTATACTGGCCCCTCTATGTATGTAGCTCCCTTAACTACGGCTCCCTCCTCTATTACTACAGGCCCTTTCACTGTAACAAGATTCTCTACATCCCCTTTAATAATCTTTCCCTTTATCCTCGATAACTCTAATTTTACAGCTTTTAATAGATCCCATGGATAGCCTATGTCTTGCCAAGAATCTCTACTTATCTTAACAATTTTGAATACGTATCCTTTGCTACGAGCTATCGATACAATATCTGTTAACTCGTATTCCCCCCGAGGTGATACTTCTATCTCGTTTACAAGCTTAGCTACATTCTTCTTTATGATATATATACCCCCGTTAATAACTCCTGGAACTCTTTCACTAGGTTTCTCCTGAATACCTATGACTATATCATCTTCGAGAATAAGCTTTCCATAGTTAGATACATCCTCTACATCAACTCCTACAACATAGTTATCTTTTCTATGTACAACGTTAAGCAACGTATTGGCAACAAGTTCTAGATCTATGTAGAGATCTCCATACGATACAACCATATCGTCCTCAACCTTCTCAATAACAGTTTTAAGAGCGTGACCTGTTCCAAGCTCTTTAACTTGGTCTACGAACTCAACTTCAACTCCAATCATTTCAGATACCTCTTTAGTTTTCTCAATAACTTGCTCCTTGAGGTAAGAAACCACTACAACAACTTTCTCTACACCTAATCTTTTCATAAGCTCTAAATGAAGTTGAATAACAGGTTTTCCAAGTATTGGGATAAGTACTTTAGGTCTTGTCTCTGTTAAAGGTCTTAACCTACTACCTTTACCAGCAGCCAGTACTACACCTATCACTATGAACACCTAACAAGTTGCCACAATGAAACAGGGATATATGCTTAGCGTAGGAGTACCTGAAGAACATCACCAAATAACTGAATAGCCGATAAGATAGCTGTTAAGAATTCTAAAAATGTGATTAAGCCCCGAAAACAGCTTCTAGCATCCCCGGCTTAGGTACTATAACAGCTTTTTTAAGACCTTCGCTTGTCGGTATATATAGTAGTTTTGATTTTACGAATTCTACTTTCCTTATCGGGTATATCTTCTTCGCTTGGTTGAAAATCTCTTGATTAAATTCCCCTAACACCATCCCTATCACGAATTCATCAAATGTTTTCTCAGAGGCTATCTTTGACACTATCTCCATCATAATCTTCCTTATAGCATGTCTTTGACTTGTTTTGCATCTGTACGTCGTCCAAGCCATGATTGTGGGTCTCAACACGTAACCATCCTTAGTAGTTATGTTTAAGATTGCTGTTATCTTACTACTCTTCCTACGGGTTAGACTCCTTATGTAGTCTCTCGCGAGTTCATGACCTTTGAATATTGTGTAGGCTTCCTGCCTATCTGGATCCACTTTGTGTATCTGGAGGTATAGATGTACATGTACTTGGGTAATATCGCCTGTTAAGTCGTACAACGTTACCTCTACTACTCTCCCAAGCAGTTTCCAAGGCTCATCGCTAGGAGTTGAAGTTACAGGGATTGATCCAAATGCTGGAGGTGTTACCACTGTATACCATTTCTTAAGTCTCCATCTCTCTCTACCTGTTAACCTAAACCTAGCAACTTTCGATGACATAGCTTAGCCACACCGCTGGCTTAGTAACTATATTGGGATAGCTTAAAAATCTTGTTAGCTGTACCCCCTTCATCGAGTACGGATAAACTTCTTAAGCCAATATTTATGTGCACTAGTATATCGTCTATGGTATTTCTAAAGGTTAGAATATTTACATCCTCTGCTTTAACTATAACCACTATTTCCGGGTCTTCACATCTCATAGCTATAGTAATACCTTGGGGAACTGTAGCGTTATCAGGTTCTAAGGCTTCTAGAATACTTCTACATATCTTCTCCGATTTAGTAGGTATTCTTAACGTTATCTCGAATATCATTTGAATACCTCACCTACATCCTGAACAGACTTAAATACAGCATAACCTTTCTCTATGAGCAACTCTTTATCGTAAGGCCATCGAGGGGCTATGAATGGTAAAGGTAAGAACCATTCTTTGCCATCGGTGAAAAGCGTAATATCTTCCGTAAACCCTACAGCTCTTAATATCTTATGCACAGTATAGAGAGGCGGTATACGGCTTGCTGTTGATATATCTACTGTACCTATTTTTACGCCTTTAATAATCATTCTTTTAATCCCTGCCCCCTCTATCACTCCATCAACCACATCCTTTATATATTTAGATACGTAATCGAAAACTCCTCCAGCTATACCTATAACTCTACTATCTAAACATAGGTAAAGAGATGGTTCTACACCTTGAACATCTATGTAACTATACAAAGCATACGTGGCTTCATATACATCATCGATGAGATAGGAAGTCTCCTTAAGCACAATCTTGGACCCTACAAGAGGTTCGCATGATCTGCAGTACGACGATAATTTCGAGGATATTATTTCTATAAGCTTCGATTTAGCTTCATCGATTGATATAGAGCCCCCAACTGTTTCTAGAATTTTTCGCGCACCTTCGTAATCAAGAGATACTCCAACAATGTACGGATCTACTGTTTTTGTGATAGATTCAACGATATCTCTCTTCGGATACCCAAAGAATCTGAGGGTGTCTATAAACGAGAACAATGTTTTATCTATTGCTTCATCAAGCAGATTTTTATGAACCTCTACCAAATTTCTATCGTAGATCGAACTTCTGCTAAGCGAAAGCATAGATATTATCGACAGTATATCTATATATCTCGATATAATTATCTGCTTCTTAAGCTCTTTAACAAGGTGCATAGTTACAGAAGATATGATCTTAGGATCCTTACCCACGAGCTCTTCTAGCTGAACAGTTCTTACACCGCTAACAGGAGTTCTTTGAAGTACTTTAACCAGTAGAACTACTGAACCAGGTTCATAAGGTTTCGAGGCATCGTAAAAAGGAGCTGAGTATATCTCTACACCTTCTTCCAAAGCAATCCTCATAAGCAACGAAGACGCTATAATGGAGTCTAGATCTATTGAGAAAACAGTGTATAATCTCTTAACGCTCTTTATAAAAGAAACGATATTTATGTACTGTGCGCCGCTCATCTAAACCCTAGTATTATACTGTTAAAATTGTGTAGAGTTATTGAGCTGTTTGCTGCTGTTGCTGTACTTCTGTTGTTAGAACTCCTTTCCCTAGGTACTGCGACACCAAGATTTCTGCTTTCACAGGATCGTATTCAAAGTCCGGTGGTAGTTTCCCTTCCCTCTTGTAGTACTTTATTAAAGCTTTTATCTTGGACTCTATCTCTATTAGACCACGTTTACTTGCTGTATCCTTCGGATGTTCGCGGATATGCCTCCTAAGGTTTACAGCTCTAGCCATTAATCTAAGCAGATCCTCAGGTACTGGATATTTAACCCCGAATTTCTCTAATAATTTCGTAAGCTTCATACCAGTTATACTTTTTACTAACGGTATCCCATACTGATCTCTTAAGATCACACCTATCATAGAAGGCATATAACCTAGCCTCGCTAGTTCAGCTGCTAAAGCTCCTATCTCTTCAAGGCTATACTTTACCCACTTAGGAGGTCCTACCCTCACAGGTCTTATTGAATGCGATTGTCCTTTATCCCTCCTTTTACCTGCCATAGGTTTTCCCTAGATTTCGTTGCTCTATATGGTTACAGAATGTATATAAGTTTATCTCTGTTTGCTGAAATCCATCTACCTAATGCTTCGAAAGCTCTTCCCCTATGCGAAATAATGTTCTTCTCTTCGGAATTCATTTCAGCAAAAGTTCTACCATCTCCTTCTATAGGTATGAATATAGGATCGAATCCAAATCCTTTCCCACCCCGTATCTCGTGGGCTATCACACCTTCTACAACACCTTTGAATAGATATACATCTTCACAGCTTAGAGCTAAAGCTACAACAGCTATGAAACGCGCTCTTCTATTTTCTTCACCTTCAAGTAACTTCAAAATTCTCTTTAAACCTAAAGTTTTATACACATAGCTACTATACGGTCCAGGAAAACCGTTTAAAGCATCAATGAATAAACCTGAGTCTTCAACTACAACAGGTTTTGCGATGATCTTATAAGCCTCTATTGCTGCGTACCTAGCTATATCTTCTAGCGATTCACTTTGTAGCTCTACTTTCTTTATATCTATAGGTTCTAGTTCTACAGAATATTTGCTAAGTATCTTCTGTGCTTCTGCTACTTTATGTTTATTGTTTGTTACAAAGTAGAGCCTGATCATTGCATCACCCAAACACTTTTAATTTTCCTCTCTGCAACATATCTACCCATCTTACGTATATTATCCACGATTCTCAAAACCTTATCTGTATAGCTACCTTTAACAGATCTATAACCTTCGATAAAGCATTTCTTAGCTATGTCTTCAACATTATGATGAGCACTTTCAATAGATCTGAAAAATATGTGTACATCTATGGCTTGATCCTCAATCCTTTTCACGAAATTCGTCAACCCAAAGTCTATTAAGTATATCTTCCCCGTTACCTTATCTAGCATAACATTGCTGGTTGTTACATCTCCGTGAACTATAGAGTTTTCGTGAAGTTTAGCAGTATATACACCAACATTTCTACATATTTCACATACTTTGTCTAAGCTGATTCTATCGATGATATCTCTTAGTACAAAGCCATCGATATAAGTCATTATCAGTAAACCTTCATCAGGTTCTGTATATAGAGGTATCGGAACATTGATACCGAGAGATAAAGCTTTTATCAACGCTTTTACTTCCGTAATAGTTCTATTCCTTCTAAATTCTCTATCTAGTTCTGCAGGCATATAGGGTTTAGGGAATCTCCATTTAATTACAGCATCTATATCTAAGAATAGACATTTAGCTATAATTGCTTCAGCTCCCATACTAAGGAACTCTAAACCTCTTAACAACTTCTTCTCCTCGAAACCACTAGCATAAGCAATAACTACTTTTTCGTTTAAGAACTCCTCTAGAACCTTGATAAGCTCTGTATCTACCTCCAAACAATATCAACCTCGTCAACACGCCATCGCTGATTCACTACAGCTCTCCTAGGCTCAATAGTTATCCCTGATTTATACATTAGAAGACCCGTCCAGGCAATCATAATGCCGTTATCTACAGCATAGTTTGGTGGTACAACCCCTAACTCTGCCCCATATCGTTTAGCTAACATCTCTAGTTTTTCTCTTAGCACAGGGCTTGCAGCTACCCCACCTACCACCATGATCTCCCTTTTCTTGGTATGCATAAGAGCTCTCGCAGCTACTTCGAGTACACTATTGTAAGCTATTTCTCTAAGGGTTAGACATATATCATGTATATCTACTCCTTTCTTGAAAGCCTTCATAGCAGCTGTGTAGAGTCCTGAGAATGATACATCCTGACCTCTGACAACGTACGGGAAATTGTTGAGAATTCTAGAACCTTTTTCTGCACATATGTCTACTACATGCATACCGTTGACAACATATGGTGGTGCTAATCCTACGTCGCGAGCAAATGAATCAAGAAGATTTCCCAAAGCGATATCTAGTGTTTCTCCGAATACTCTATAGCGTTTATTTACGAGAGCTACTATAGCAGTATTACCTCCTGATAAGTATACAACTACGGGATCTTTCAGTTTAGTTATCTTCAACCCTATCTCTATATGAGCAACAGCATGATTAACAGGTACTAAAGGTTTACCTAAGTAGGACGCAATCGTTCTAGCTATTGTCGCTCCAACCCTTAGGCAAGGACCCATGCCGGGTCCTAGAGCAACAGCAATAGCGTTAAGTTCTTTTGGATTAATCCCTGCTTCTCCTAGAGCTATTCTTAAGGTTTCAGGACCTTTTTCTGCAAAAAATCTAGATGCTTCTCTTGGATGTATCCCACCTTCTTTAGGCTCATATTTAGTTCTTACATCGGCTAACACAAAATTTTCTTCACTATCTCTAACAATCCCTACACCAAATGTGTGTGCTGTTGACTCTATTCCTAAAATAATCACGACATCTTTTCCTCTACAAACAGTGTATAATTACATTTTCCACAATGCCAACGAGGTCTTCCAACCTTATGGAACGCCATTACAGAGCCGCATCGAGGACACAGCTTATTCTTCAGCCTTATCTTCCCTGACGCGTAATCGTATTCATATAGTTGCGATCTAAACCTCTTCTTCTCTTTAGACATACAGACTCACTCTTTATAACTGTATCTCGTTTCTTTTCAAGATATGTCTAAGCTCTACCTTCTTCATAAAACTTTGATCTGCATATATATGGATATGAGCTTTAGAAGCTCCGATACCATATTCTGTTGATATTTTTTTAACAACTACAAGATCTAGAGGTACTCCATATATATTCGCTATAGCGTTTCTTATAGTAGCCTTTGATGGTGTACTCGATGTTATGTGCTCTATGTATACATCGACTTCTAGTCTCCCAAGAAGTTTATTGATTTCCTCCTCAACTACTGTAAGGCTTAAGTTCTCATCTATTTTTACTGTAGTACCTTTACGACCTAGTTTACTTTCTAGCTCAGCTATATGCATACCAACCCCCAACAACTCGGTATACAGCGTTACACACCGATTTTTAATGCATATCTACCAGGTGTCTTAATATTAAGCATTTTTGCTACTTCAGATTTCTCCGAATCTAAAACAATTACTATACCGCTCCATTCAAACGTAAATTCATTTGAACCGCATATAGGGCACTTCTCTTCCTCAGGTTTTACAAGAGCTCTACATTTTATACATGCTTTAAAGGTTTTACTAGCTTTACTCACTTTACTCATAACTTCACCTAAAACTTCGTAGTACCTACTTGTGTTCGATATTCAAAAGTTTTTATAGTTTATAGAACTAGCTATATCTCGATACTAATCATGTGGCTCAGAGAAAATTGCTATATCATGCCTCTTCCACTGTGGAAAGACATAGAAAGTTTACCTAACCTTGTACTACAGATGAATCTCTATACACAGCAAGTGTTTAGTTTATCTCGAAATGTAACTGTCTATCTTTTATTGGAGCCTACACCCATTACTGTAAAGATGGGGAACATCAAAATCGTGATGACGTTCCCAATGTTTACGAGTATAGTCTGCAATACAGTGATAAATAAGGACCTGATTAAGAGATCTTACAGAGTTGCAGAAGGATCCTGGGCTAAGGTTGGAATAGTAAATCCTTACGTAGTATATGTATCGTGTAAAAACCCTAAAGCTTCATACCTTAGCCTCTCAGCTGACTCAGTGAAAGGTTCTCCATATATATGCTTAGACAAACCTCAAGTTAATCTTGAACTAGGTTTAAAGATCTTGAATGGAGGATTTGTAGAGGTTTCACATAGTGAAAAAATTGTCGGAAAGAATATTGATGTAGTTACTTCACGAGATCCTTTAACATCGTTTCTCAAAAATGTTATCGATACTCTTAGAAACTTTATAGAGAAAGCTGAGGATATAGTGCTAAACCCGGTGAATATTGATAGAAAACTAGAGGTTTATAGACAAGATATGCTATTAATCGATGGAATACCCGCTATCATTAAGGTGGGTAAGGGTATCATTTTTGCCTTAGATTTATCAAGTAGTTTAGCTCAAATACTTTATAATCTAATACTTCTAACAGTATTCAATGTTCCTACAGATTGAAGATGTTGTTAATTTAGAAATAATCAGCATCTGGGCCTTCATCACGTAGTCAGAGCTTTTAACCTACATCATCAACTTAAAGAGCTACATCTAATACAATATCACCTACACTACTTTTAAAATGATGCTATAAACACTATGATCTATAGTAATTGAGACTTCAAACATTATCAAAGTAAGGCATTCAGAAAAACTGTTTCTAGTAAGAGAGTTATCATTACTAGGGCAATATCATAGCAAGCACTATAAATACTATCCCCAGCATAAATATGATCATCCCTAGGTATTTAATTTTTAAATTCAGGAACAATTTGATCATCTTCACTATACCATACACAGCATAATACAGCAATACCATCGCTATTAAGATTACACCTATCCATGCGAAAACACTTGAGGCCCCTTGGAACCCACCATGAATTGCATTAGTTACCTTGTTAAATATTGTTATTACATCGCTTAAAGCCATAAGTTCACCATATTCTTTACTCCACACCATAGGTTTTATTAAAAATGTATTACCTAAAAAAGAGTTTCATTTAAGTAAGATCCTAACTATCGATACAAATAAATGCCCCCTATGTATAAATACCTCTTAATATCTATCTTATTTTATTCAGTAAGATCAACTGCTTTAAGATTTTGAGAAGCTCTATATAAGTTTATATTGTTTCAGAGACATTGAGTTTTACGATATGCTTATTAGTTGATAGGGTAGAGATCTTTGAAAATACTGATAGTACAATCTGAAGAAGGTAAGGTTAAAGAGAAACAAGTTATAGAGGGTAAGCTAGAGAACGTACTTAAAGAGGTGGTAGTTAAAGCGTTGAATTTTTGGGATCCCCGCCGTTCTGATCTAGTAGTTGTGAAACATAAACATGAGGTTGGTGTACAGCTTCCTCTGAAAAAAGAGCAATACGAATTATACTCACAGTTTAATTTGAGACGTGTAGGAGATAAAGCAGTTTTCGAGATTCCTATATATGTTGTGAGTTACGAGAATGAATGGGTTGAAGATGGCATTAGAGATTCTAAGGTCTTCGTCGTAGCTCCCTACATTGACGATGCAACAGCTTCGAGTATCATCGAATTAGCTGAAAGCATTACTTCTCCAGAAAAAGTTGAAGTCGAAGAAGAGGAGTTTGAAGAAGAGTAGTTAAAAATATTCTAAGATTTTTTATCTCTACGTTTTACAGCTTTAACTTCTCCTCTACCTCTTTCTTCGCCTTCTCGTAGTCGTAATCAAGAGTTTTCTCATTTATAGGGAACCTTGTTAGTATCGGAATAATATTACTGTTTATCTCTGCAAATAGCTGGGGAAGCCATGCCATACCGAATTCATCTTTCTCCCCATATATATTGACGAACTCGTAGTCTTCTTCTTTAACTTCTAGCTCAATGTTTAATTCTTTCGCTAAATCTTCAGCTAACTTCTTAAAATGCTTATGTTGAGGCAGGTAGCTTGCTGTTACTAGTATCAATTTCTTGATGGTCATCGAGTTCTCACCACAGATACTTTAAGAAGCTGGCCCAGGGATATAAATTGTAATTTTCTGAACTTAATTAGCAAAGGAATTGCTATACCCGTGGAAACTCTATTTGTATAACGTTAAGCCATAACGATATAGTTATAACTACCTTGGATCTGAGAAGCGTCATCTCTTGACATTAATCTCAACTATATCTTTATCCTCGAGAACATGGTTAGACCCTACTCTTTGCCCTGGATATTTTGCCGAAGGCCCCCATATCCTTGCATATAAAAAGTTTTCGTAGAGATCTTTATGTATCATCTTAGCTACCTCTAGAACTGTTACACCTTTTTTAACTACTAGAGGTTTATTAGATGGTTTACCTGTTGGAGGTTTGGTATATACTCTAATCAAGTCTAGTGTCTTGAAAATCAGCTCGCCAATGTTATCTAGACCTCTTCTCTTATGTACTGATACAGATACTACTGGTATTTCTCTCGGTATTACTTCGAGAGCTTTCTTATAATTTTGTTCAGCTCCATCAACATCCATTTTGTTTATTATTACTATACTCGGTTTATATACTATGGACTCGAATAGAGATTTCTCAACAGAATCTAGATCTACTTCACCGTAAACCTTGACTATTGCGTGGTATATTCTATAGTTGTTCAACAACTTTATCACTTCATCCTCTGTACACAGCAGTTTTCCATAGTATATAAACCTTATCCCTCCACTATAGCTTCTCTCTATAGATATGTAACCCTTCGGTTTAACTACGTAGAGCCCATGATCCTCCAAGAAGTTTCTTATAAATATGAATTCTTCTGCTGGATCTCTTGATGCATCTAGCATTATTATTAATCCATCGCTATTCTTTGCTAACCCGATTATCTTGGTATTCCATCCACCTCCCCCAGGTATTATAGCTGGAGATTCAACAAGCTGGAACTGTACATCTTCATATTTCAGCATTCCTACAACAGGGTATTTAGTCGTATATGGAACATCCGATATCTCTACATTGGCATTAGTTAAAGTTTTGAGAAAAGAGCTTTTACCAACCTTTGTTAAACCTAGGATAACTACTTGAGCAGCACCTTCTTTCTCGACAAAGAATGAATAAGTGCCTCCACCACCTCCTGACTTCTTCTTCTTTCTCTCCTCTACCTCCTCCCTAAGCTCAGCCATTCTACGTCTTATCCATCTAACTAAATTCTCTGTTCCTTTATGCTTAGGAACAGCTGACAGGAACTCCTCCAATGCTTTCAGCTTTTCTTCAGGTGTTTTTGCCTCCATATATTTAATGAACTTAGCTTTAGCTTCCGCAGGTAAGTTTGTTACCATATCTCTCTAACACCTGAGAACTATTTACTAATTATAAGCTTGCAACTCATAAACTTTAATTTTAAAAAGAAGTTAATATCTGTGGTATCTTACCAGAAAACATGATGATGCCGAGGCGCTGCTGATAGGTGATGTATGAATCCGTGGCTGACTATCTACCTATAGAAGAGTTTCCCTGCGTAGCTAGCTTGGATCCCTAATATTTTCTCTATCCGTAACAACTCATTGTATTTAGCTGTCCTCTCACCTCTAGCTGGTGCACCTGTTTTTATGAAAGGCCCCCCGACCGCGACAGCTATATGAGCTATCGAAGTATCTTCGCTTTCACCACTTCTATGACTAACAATCGTTATGATGCCATTCTGTTTCGCGAACTCTATGAATTCTAAAGTTTCTGATAAGGTTCCGACTTGGTTTGGTTTAACTATGATCCCTGATACAGAGTTCTTAGATACTGCCTCTTTCAGTCTAGTAACGTTTGTAACTGTTAGATCGTCTCCAACAACTATAAGCTTATCCTTAGTTAACCTCCTAAGCTCTGCATAAGCTTCGAAATCGTTTTCGTTAAACGGATCTTCTATGCTCAGTAAATTGAATTCCTCTGCTAAACTTCTCCAATACTCTAAAAGTTCTTCTCTACTAAGCTCTTTTCCATCTACTTTATACCTATTCTTACTTTCATCGAAGAATTGCGAAGCTGCCGCATCCAACGATATTCTAACCTGTTTCTCTTGATCATATCCACAGTTCTTTATAGCAGTTATAAGGGCTTCTACAGCTTCTCTTACTAATTTCATTGGCGGAGCAAAACCTCCCTCATCCCCTACATTAACAGCCAAGGCGCCGTACTTGTTCTTCAGCACAGATTTCAATTCCTTGTAAATCTCTACAGCC
>JAJHRF010000079.1 GCA_020832925.1 Desulfurococcaceae archaeon
TGATCCAGCACCTTTAGCACAGCTTATCCAGAGAGCTGGTAGAGTCTGTAGGCATACTGGAGATGGGGAGAGGAGTTGCGTAATATATGTACTGAATCCTGAAGCTAACGATATGCTTAGAGAGCTTGTTAAAGGTGTCTACGATGAGAGGTCAACTCATAACACTATGAAGATGCTAAGCAGTATTGCTAAAGATTCTACAGCTCCAGTGTTGTGGAGGTGGGCTAGTAGAGCTGAAGATGCATCGAGAGGGTACTCATACCTTAAGTTACTCAACAACGTTTACAGCGATGAGTACCTCAAAGAGCTTAAGCTCGATGAAGATGTTCGTCAAACACTTGAATACATAGATACCGTTGTAACTCTTCATCGAAGCGATGCTGAGAAGATGAATGAGAAGTTATGTAGCTTCGTCAGAGACTCTGTTGAGGTACCGATAATAGTTCTTAAAGACGTAGAGTATCAGGGTAGAGAAAGTGTTGAGGATGAGTTGAACAAGTTGTTGCTGAGATGTGTAGAGAGGTGTGGTAGTGGAGCAGCGTGTATAGCTAGATGTGAAGAAGAGCTTGTAGTGAGTAACACAGTTAGTGTTAGTCACGAATACCTCTATAGAAATCTAGATAAGTTGAAGAAGATGCTCAGGTATGTAGCTGTACTAGTTGTTAGCCGTAGAGATAGAGCTCTAGAGCCAAGGATACACCTACTAGAATTAGCTGAGCTAATGCCTTGGATTACTAGTGAGGAGCGTAGAGTTAAGGATTCTGAGCAGCTGTGTAGAGAGTTCTATAGACTTGAGAAGAGGGCTCTAGGTAAAGTTGTTAGAGAGGTTAGAGAACTTGAGGACGATGTTGCATCATCACTAAGTTTCCTAGGGATCGCAATCCCCCGATACCTATACATACCTAGATGCGGTCTCGTAGCTGATGGGTGTAGAGATTGAAGTTGCTAGCGTGGTGTGACCAGGATCTGTGTGAACATCTAACCTCGTGTGAAGCTCTAGTTCTCAACCCCTCAAACCATCTACAAGCTTCAAAGTTTTGCAGAGTTAATGAGGTAGACCTCGAAATTACATCAACTATAGCAAGGCTTGCAAAAGTGCTCAACGTTGATGTAAACGTTATGAGGAAGCTCATAGCATTAACTGTGTGTATTCATGACGTAGGCAAGGCTTTAAACGAGTATCAGAGAAGGCTTGAGGCTGGCTGTAGAGAGAGGGAGGCAATATCTTTAGCAGGACACGAACTTATATCAACATGGTTCGCTATAAATATGCTTAATAGCTTAGATGAGTTTAAGGGGTTAGACAACGTTAAGTCTGCTATAGCCTCAGGTATACTTCTACATCATGTTGCTAGGAGAAGCATACTCGAAGCGTACCTCAAGCTCACATACTCAATTGGAGGTATTACCGAAGATGATGTAGAGAACATGGTTGAGCTTGCATTTAGATGCTGTAAAACGTTAGCTAGCTACTCAAGTATAAAAGATGAGGTAAAGGCGAGAATGCTCTACCAACGCAGATTACTAACACCAGTACTAGACATCATCAGGTACATTGTGAACAACAGCTATAGCAGGTATGGAGAGCTAGTAGCATACATAATAGCTATAGCAGATAACATAGATGCTCACTACAGTAGACACGATGCTACAGCTAGAGGTATTATAATCTCGAAATTGTGCAGAGTTTAACATTATCTCTTAAAGAATGTTCTCAGCCTACGACTCATCGATACCTTTATATGGCCCAAGTATTTGAAGTCCTTAGTAACACCAGCCCCGATAATCTCTAGGCATTTCATCGAAATATCTACAGCTTCTTCATAGCTAGAAACTCTCTCCACCGGTAACACCGATAACTATGCTAGTCTTTAGCTTTACCAATGCCTTACCTATAGAGCTTTCAGAACAATTCCTATCTCAGATCAATGAGCTCCTCACCAATTTCTCCCCATATCCTCATCCTCCGCAACATCGAGATCTACACTACAGAACAAAACCTTCTATATCTACAGTAGCTACACTTCTCAGGGATCCTCATTACCTGTGGTGGTTCTGGTGATAAAGTTATTCTCCAGAGTTTCTCTACGATATGTTTAACTTCGATAAATGTTTGTTCTCTTACTACAACCCTATGTATAATACCGTCCATGTATAGATAAGCTTTTTCTATAGGTCCTAGAGCTCTATAAGCTATTACTGCGTAAGTTTTTAACTGTATTATGAAGTGTTTAGAGTACCTGATCCTCCTCTTAAACGCTTTGACTTCAGCTATACAGAGTCTCCTACTTCCTGCTACTATATCTATTACTCCGTGTAGCCCTAAACCCTTATCCTCTACATAGATAGAGGTTTTCACAGGTTTTGGAAGCCCTAGTTTCTCAGCTATCTTCTCTAGATCGAGATTCCTCTGAACTTCTATACCTCTCTCCATAGACGGTGTGTAGGGAGGCTCGATACCGTAGTTATAGACTATCCACGGTATCGCTTCGCACCACATCATCTCTTTAACCATTGTTACAGGTAGAGTTCTAGAGAATGCGAGTACTGTATGTAGCTTCAAGTTCTTCACCTACAGCTATCCTTCTCTCCCACTCAACATCGGATACCAAGAATATATGCAGCTTATCCCCGGAACCGAGGATTTTTCTAGCGAATCTCTCAATATCTTTAGCTGTAGCTATCCCTCCTCTACCAACGAACACGCTTCTCTGAATCCTTGTAAAACCTTTTTGCTGAAGCCATAGAGCTAACCTCTGCCTCTTAACATCGTCTGATATATCGTAGGCTACAACTATCCTCATATCCACCAAACCTCTACGAATACCGGTACATCGCCTTCCCTAACCCTGAAGAATTTAGCGAACTTTATAGCGTAGCTCTTCACATGCTCTTCGAGTTTCCTTACCTCGCCTCTAGAATCCCTAGCTTTTCTAGAGAACCAGTTATAGAATTCCTGAATTAGCTTAGCTCTACTTTCTCTAGCTATATACCCTCTATCATCGGTAGAGATTCTGAAACCACGTCTAAACAACTCCACCAATAAGCTATCGACAGCTGAAACCCTGAACATCTCTACGTAGTCGAATACAAGTACTGGGTTACCACTTCTATCTGCATGGAGAAAACCTGCGTAAGGATCTAAACCGACCCTCACCAAGGTTTTGAAGCTTTCTGCGTAGAGAACTCCGTAGAGATAGTTGAGGGATCTGTTCACAGGATCCAAACCGTCCTGATCTCTATCATCGAAACCTAGATCAGAGGGCAACACAGTCGCTATAGAGCCCCAGTAGATTCTCGCAGCTGTTCCTTCGTAAGCCATCAAGCTTTTCCTAGCGCTATCTAGGGATCCTGAAACTCTTCTAATATACGTACATATCTCGAAGATTTTCTCCGATTCCTTAGCTAGACCGCTATCCACTAAAACCTTGGCTAAGTACTTTACGTAACCAGCTTGGTTAAGTATCTTAGCGCATGCGATACTCTTAGCGATTTCTAGAGCTAGAGATTCGTTTGTATAAGCTATGTACTGACCTCTTCTACTATCAACAGTAGCTGTTATCCATGGAGGTGTAAGCATTGTTATGGGGATTCCTCTAGGATCTAGAACAACGAGGTCTATACCATACCTAGCTAGAAGTCTTAGAGCTCTCGATGTTAAAGCTATCCCGCTTGTCGTGATGATTACCCTATCTACTTCAGCTAGGTTAGCTACTTTCCTAACCTTCTTACCGTTATCTCTATACACAACAACTAAGTTTCCTCTGTAAACAGATAAAGTCTTTCCGTAGCCTTCAACTATAG
>JAJHRF010000017.1 GCA_020832925.1 Desulfurococcaceae archaeon
TATACAAGCTCAGAACACTTTCAGATCAACTTTCTCTACCCCTTCCAGGAGTTTCAAGATTTATGAGCTCGCGTTCCCAGTAGTCACTGACTTAACGCTATCTTTCTACTCCCTTTTGGGAGTTTCGGTGAGGAAAGGGGAGGTGAGGGCCTGCTCTACCCAGATATAACTTTCTACTCCCTTTTGGGAGTTTCTAAAAAAAATGTTTCGGCTCGGGGAGATCTACGGAAAGGTTTCGCTCTTTCTACTCCCTTTTGGGAGTTTCGGGATGCCTGTATTCACAAACGAGTTACAGGTAGCGTGTGTTCTACTTTCTACTCCCTTTTGGGAGTTTCCTCTGTACATCTCTTTTTTCCTTATCTTCCCTTTGGTTATCTCGATAACCTTTCTACTCCCTTTTGGGAGTTTCGCTTAAGAGGTTAGCATAATGCTGATCGTCATAGCCGTGGCTTTCTACTCCCTTTTGGGAGTTTCGGACATTATCTGCATCGTCTGCTGTTGCATAGCTATAAATTGTGTTCTTTCTACTCCCTTTTGGGAGTTTCTATAGCTTATTTTTCTCTTTAACGAGTTGTTCAACCTCTTGCTCACTCTTTCTACTCCCTTTTGGGAGTTTCAAGGGTGATGTCTATACCGTGGCTAACTATGTGGGGATCACTAACTCTTTCTACTCCCTTTTGGGAGTTTCACCCCTTACATAGTTGGCGGTACGGTTAGAGACTTCCTCATCTTTCTACTCCCTTTTGGGAGTTTCCTCTATTATAATTTCAGCATCCCCAACCTTCACACGTACTGCATTCTTTCTACTCCCTTTTGGGAGTTTCGGGAGAAGATAGAGAGAACGGTAGAGGCATTCACATCGCTTCTCAACCTTTCTACTCCCTTTTGGGAGTTTCTGTTTTTGATTTATTTACGGCAAAGACCAAACGACACAAGGTAGTACTTTCTACTCCCTTTTGGGAGTTTCTCTATTCGACTACAGCACAGCCAAAAACGTCACGACACCGCTCTTTCTACTCCCTTTTGGGAGTTTCCGATTCCTGTGCTATTTAAGATCTATATATGTTTATCTATAAAAATTTTTATGAATATGGTGAGAACATCTATAAAATTATCACTTAATTATGCTATAATTGTTCTAATGAAATAGAATTGACTTAAAATAAGTGTTCTGATGAGCTGATGTAAAGAATTGAACTTGAATGTTCTGATGATTAGGAGTTGAGAATACATCATAGATAGAATAGAATGAGATGAGCGAAACTGTGGTGTTCCTCGGCGACAGGTTTTTGTTTCTGTGGTAATACTTGCTGTTTTGGTGGTGTTTTTGTTCCCTAGGTGGGTTTGGGATTTTATCAGGGTTGTTGGTGGTGAGGTTGTTGCTGAGGTTAGGGGTTGGAGGTTTGATGTTGTTAGTCCTAGGTTTGTTGCTAGACCTAGTATATCTGATGTTACTAGTCCTTGTCTTGTTAAAAGAGATGTTTGGCTTAGGAAGGTTGCTAGGGTTAGGGTTGATAGCGTTGTTTTTGTTTTGGGTAGGGTTGTTCACGAGGTTTTCCTCTATCCGTTTAGGTATGTTAATGAATCTCTATGGGATATTGTTAGAGGTTTTGATAGGTTTCTCAATTCCTTGAATTCTTCTGTTAAAAAGTATAGAGATGTTTTTTACAAGTTGTTTAGGAAAGCTCTTGCTTTTGCTCTTTACAGTTCTGAGGAAGGTATACCTATATCTGTTGAGCCTATGATACCTGCTGCAGCTATAGGTTTATCGGATTATGTTAAACCTGATCTTATGGTGGGTTTCATACCTGTAGATATAGCTTTAGCACCTTCTAGTGATAAAGGGTTTGAGAGGAAAGAGCTTGCGTTAGCTGGATACGCTTTAGCTATAGAGGCATGGACTGGTCATCCTGTAGACTACGGTGTAGCTATATATGTTAACCTAGGTGATGCATCTCTTAACTGGAAAGTTATCAGGATTGACGATAGCTTGAGGAGGGTGTTTCTAGAGACTAGGGATAGGGTAGCTATGATCTTGGAGCACCCAGAAGAACCTCCACAACCAGCTGATCAATGTCCTCAGACATGTCCATATTTCGAGGTTTGCAGAAGATGAAGCTATTCTTTATTTCAACACCTGGCTCTAAGATTGTTGCTAGGAAAGGTGGGCTATACATAGTTAAGAAAACTAGCGGTGGTATTGAGAGAATAGCTGTTCCTCCTGATGTCGATGCAATTATTATTGCTTCTTCTAGAGTAGGGATATCATCGAAAGCCATCAGGTTAGCAGCTTCCAGAGGTATAGACGTGGTTTTCCTCGATTTCGCTGGGTACCCGATAGCAAGGGTCTACCCTCCATATATAAACAAGACTGTTGCTACAAGAGTTGCCCAGTATAAACTTTTCTTAGCGAGCTACGGTAGGAAGCTTGCTAAAGAGATTGTCTACATCAAGATCGTTAACCAAGCTGAGCTTGTTAGATACCTAGCTAAAAACTTTAGAGATCAATCTCTAAGAGAAGAAGCGTATAGAATAGACTCTATAGCTGTAGACGTGAAGAACATGGATAACGATAAGCTAGATCTAGATAACCTTAGATCTATAGAAGCTAGAGCTGCGAAGATATACTGGCAAGTAGTTTCCTACGTACTACCTAAAAACCTGATGTTCACAGGTAGAGACCACGATTCCCGAGACCCCTTCAACATGGCTTTGAACTACGGCTACGCAATACTCTACAACATCTGCGAGAAAGCTCTACTTCTCGCAGGTTTCGATCCATATCTAGGTGTTTTCCATACACCTAAAAGCGGTAAACCATCTCTAACACTAGATTTCGTAGAGATGTTCAGAGTAGTAGCTGTTGATAAACCTCTTATAGTGAACGCTAAGAAGATAAAGTTTGAGATTTCCGAGAACAAGCTTGACTACGAAACTAGGAAAGAAATCGCGAAAATCGTTCTAGAGAATATCTCTACAAGCTATTTCTACCAGAAGATCGGTAGAAAACTCGAGCTAGGGGAGATAATTAAGAGAGAAGCTTGGGATCTTGCTAGCTGTGTTAGAGAAGCTAAGGATTACAGAGGATTTAGGGTGGTGCTATGACGAGCTACGTTATCGTAGCCTACGATATATCGGACGATAGGAAGAGGTTAGAAGCTTCTGAGAGACTTAAAGGGCTCGGTTTTACCAGGGTTCAGAAGAGTCTATACGTAGCTAGAGGAGGTTATACTCTAGCTAAAGAAGCTTTTAGAGCTCTCCTAAGGATAGTGGATAGTTCTAGAGATAGCCTTTTCGTTATCGTAGTCCCTAGAGAGAGTTTCGAGAAAGCGTTTACCTACAAGTTGCAGAGTGAGCTAGGTGAGGATAGATCAAGAGTTCTCTAATACCGATTACACTACTTAAAGAGTATGCTTACTGCCCTAGGATAGCTTACTATAAGCTATTCAGTTTACACGAACCTGTTACAGAGTCTATGAGGTTCGCGAAGACAGCTACACCAACTCTGGTAGAGTTGGTGGAGATAGTCAAGAACTTTATTGAAGAAGAGTTCACACTTCTATTCGAAGTACCTGTTGAATCTAGGTCTCTAGGGGTCTGGGGCAAGGTAGATGCTGTAGCTATAACGAAATCGGAGGCTATACCTATAGAGATTAAGCTTACAACATCTCCTGAGAAGCTAAAGAGATTCGCTATACATCATGTAGTACAGATAGTTGCCTATGCATTAGCTGTTGAAGAGACTTTCAGGTTACCTGTTAGAAGAGTTCTCGTGGTATCGGTGGAAGGGAATACAGTTTTCCAGTTCACAGTAAACCCATCTTTTAGAGAGTACGTGTATAGATTATCTAGAGAACTTCGTAGAGTTGTAGAGGATGAGAAGATCCCTAGCCCTACCCCCAGTAGGAGGAGATGTAGAGCTTGTTTCTATAGAAAGTTCTGCTCTAGGTTGTAAACATTCTACCTGTATCGTTTAAACAGTATGTATATCTCCTCCCATTTCTATAGCAATCAACTAAACCAGCTCTCGATAACTCTGAAATTCTTCTACGAACAGATTCCACAGGTATAGAGGTTTTATTAGCTATATCGTTGCTCGTCGAACAGCCGAATCTTAGAGCTTTAACTATATCCAGATCTCTTAAACTTCTGATCCAGAGCCTAGGCTTACCGTAGAATTCTCTTAGCCTACCTCTGTAGTAGAGAGCGAGAGGTTCTAAAGAGAATTTGTTGAATGGTTCTAAAGTTGCTAAAGCTATGAAAGAGAATACCGTTGCTGTAGCTGTGTAAGGGTCTAGAGTTTCCGCTACAACTACCCTTACCTTCTCGAAGTTTGTTGCATAGCTTATAGCTGTTGAAACAGCTTTAACTATATCGGAAGACTCTACGAAAACCGTGTCAACATCTATATCTATACCTGTATCTACTCCCGAGCTTCTCCCGTAGAGAAAGACTATGGCGAGGGATTCCTCATCAACACCGATAGACTCTATAGCTTCTCTAAATCTCCTTGTGTAAGGTATAATTACTAGCTTTCTCACCTACCCACCCTCATCAGCTCTAGATGTTTTCCTACTTCTAGGTGGTAGAACTCTAAATCTATAGAATCCGAATCCTATACCTCTAGACTTACCTACACCTACAAGAGATCCAAACTTTAGTAGATCTACGAAATCCCTGAGATTCTCAAGCCCGGTAACACCGAAGAGTGCTCTACCCATAAAAGCTTTCACAACCCTACCTCTACCTATACCTATACCCACAACCTCTGTACAATCCTTAATAAGCTCGATATTCCTAGACAAAACCCTAGCTCTCCTCTTAGCTAGCCTAGGATCGAGGTTAAGAAGACCAGTTGCAAGTTTCAGTAAATTGAAAACTATTCTCTGAGGAGATGGGTACAGAACTCTCCAACCACGGAAAACAAGTATAGTTGGGTAGAAGAAAACCTCTACAACACCTTTAGAATCAACATCGATAAAATTGATAAAATCCTCAGCCCTACCACCGGGAAACACATCGATAAACTCATAATCAATACTCTGAACAGTGAAAGGACCTACAACACCGTTACCTAAAGAGGTAAGGAAATGCGAAGGAAAGTTTCTACAAAAAGAAGTCAACCTAAACAAAACCCTAGACCCAGCATCAAGAACAACACCATCAGAATCACCAACAAAACCACTCAAAACAACACGCAAACCTTTACCAGAAACAACCTGAAGAGGAGATAAAGAAAAACCACATCCAACCTCATCAGAACTCATCAAATTTTTAACAATTGAAGCTAAGAAACTACCAGACCAAGCAACAAGAGGAACACTCTCCCTAACAACAGCAGAAACCCTAAAAACATGTAGAGGCATAGAGCTACAACCTTCTCCTAGCTTGTGAAGCTGCCCAACCATCACATAAATTGATTAGACCTGTTATAGCCTCGACAATGCATTTGCCTAGAGTTACACGATTCAAAGCCTTGATATCGCGTTCTATAACATCTTTGTAGAAGCCCATGACAATCATTTCACTAGCCTTATAGCTATCACTTCCAAAGTACTTCCCAACATTCTCTAACGTGTTCATCAAGGCATTGGCAAGACCCCTAATTCTCTCACCAAAACTAAACGTGTTTAGTGAGCTCCTTAAGCTTTCTACACATTCTGGGTAGATCCTAGGCTCTTCAAGGAATTCTAAAGCCTCTTCATGACCCTCTATGCTATAGCTTTTGTAGCCTCTGACCTGGTGATAGTGGTGAAGAATTACAGGTAGCAAGATCATCACCCCAATGATTTCCTCCTTTGAAAGCTTATCAAATTGATCCTCTAGAAATCTCTTTATACTCTCCTTGCTAACCTCTAACCCACTCAAATTAAGTGCTAAGCTGAGTAGGAATGCTGATACTAGGTAGTGACCCTTAAAGCTTGTGCATAGACCCTTAGAGCACTTCTCCTGGTAGATGCTAGCAACCTTACCAATGTCGTGAGCCAGTGCAGCAAAGACTATAGAGTCCTTAGCAGTGGCTGTATCTAGCCCTAGAAGCCTTGATACCTTCCTAGCTAATGCATCAAGCTCCCATCTCTTTAGGCAGTAACTCGCAGTTGCAGTAAGATGTTCAGAGAACTTCTCCTCTACACCCTTAGCACTCTCCCTATACGCGTAACACATAGGCTTACCGCCTAACAAGCCCTATACCTCTTCTATAGCACTCCTCCCTAAAAACATAACCAACAAATACTGGTCTAATTTGCTTGCCCCTCTCCTTGCCGACCCTGCTAAAGAACTCTGCACACTCTCTCTGAAGCTCTGTAACATACCTTAGCTCTGCAGAGCATTTCGACACAATGGTTTCATCGATTTGCACTACACATGCTACTCCCTCTACACAACTCCTAAACAAGTTAAGCAAGTCGTAGGAGTATGATATGAGACCTGAGATAACATCCTGCACCGACTTTGCATCATAGAGCCTTTTCATGCCATATACATAGAACTGCGCTAAAGGGCTCCTCAAGATGCTGCCATACCTTCCATACTCACTCATAATAATGTCTATGTAATCTGAAGGAATTGTTACTGGTGTTACTAGCCACCTAAACATGTTCTCAGCTTCCTGATCCTCGCGAAGCATTGCTGATGAGAGCTCTAGAAGCTCCTGATACCCTTTAACCTCTTCTCCCCTATCACTGCTGTAGCTATAGGGAATCCTCCAATCAATGTTGCTGTGACTCTTAACGAAGGAGACGAGCTTCACAGCATCTGTATATGCTAACTCGTTAGGTGCCTTGCTAGGTTTTATAAGGTAGACACTGCCTTCACAATCATGCCTAGCTCTGCAAACCCTTCCAAAAACCTGTACAGCTGATGGAATGTTGGTGGCATCCCTAAACCCAGCATCGAAATCCCAGTCAACACCCGCTTCAACAATTGGTGTTGCAACAACCACTTTAGCTCTTCTTGATGCATCTAATGCTTTCTCTCTATCCTCTAGACACAGCCTTCCATGTATAAGCACCTTCTCACTCTCGTTCAGATCTAGCTTGCTGTAAAGCTCTACAGCATCCTCAATCCTATCCCTAACAACAAGCACCTTCTCACCTCTCTCAACATGCTCCATAACCTTAGACACTAGCTCACTCTCCTCAATAACTTGTGTATGCCACTTAATCGATTTTGCATGGTTTTCGAACTCTCTATCCCTAACACAGATCCTGTGTCCATTCTTACCATCCTCTCTACATATTGTGAAGAACACAGCCCTATTACTGCTCCAACTAGCTACCTTTTCTCTAAACCCACTCCATAGCGTTGCTGAAGCCACTATAAGTGGTGTCTCAGTTGTAAGGCTAAACTCGATCAAAAGCTTTAGAAATGCAAGCATCTTCCCCGAAGACTCGTCATCAAATCTATTAATCATGTGAGCCTCGTCAAGAAACACGGTGGATGTGAATATCCTTGTCCTCGGTATTGCGTAGTGCTTTATCTCCCTATACACCTCATTAACTGGTATTCTCAGGAAGTTTAGCGCGAACGAGTCTAGGGTTGAGATAACGATTTTAGCATCGTATGCGGGGCTCTTAATACCAACGCCTCTGAGCATGTAGTCAAAGCCCATCTGGTAAGCAACATCATTCTCGCTCACTCCCATACTCCTTAAAGCTTCGTAAAATGGTTTTGGAGGTTCAGCTCTACATGCAGGGACATTGCGTCCCAAGGCATAGAGGTATTTACATACGTAGAGATCCTCAACTATTGCTCGTAGTGGAAGAACATGGATGAGATTGTAGGAGAAACCCTTCTCATTACTAATGTAAGCAATTATTGGTGCTGATACAGACTTTCCATACCCTGTAGGAGCCTCGATAACAGGTATAGCACTAACCCTATCCAACCTATTGATGTAATTGATGACTTCATCAATGAGCTTCTTGCTAGACTCAATCAACTTTCTATCTCCTCTTTGGGGAGAGGTCTAGGCAACCAATCTATAGAAGTTCATTAGCTCTGCCACTATCTCGCTCCAGCCAGGAACCTTCCTACTCTTCACATAGTACTGCGCCCCCTCCTTATTCAGCTCATTTGATGTTAGGAACCTGAGGATTTCATAGATGTATATAGGCTTTCTAAAGCTTTGGAACTTGAGCAGGTTCTGCGATAAAACCTCTACAAATCTCCTTAAGTTGTTGAACTCTTCTGGTGGGTAATTACGTAGAAGCATGTAAACAGTTCTCGATGTTCTGCTAGCCCTGAGTATCCTGATAAGCTGAATTATGTCCACGCTGTCAAAGCCCTTAAGCAAGACCTTCTTCTCTGTTCGCGAGATCCTAATGAAGTTTGCCACTACATAACCGCCTTTCTGCACAATATCTCTAGATATCTTTCCAAGGTGTAGAGAAGCTACAGAGGCTATACCAACAATAACAGAGGCTATGCTACCATTCCTCGCCATAATAGCTTTGGTAATGCTCTTTGCAGCTCTCTCCATCTTCCTCACTTTCTGAGTTATGGGAGCAAAGGGGGCTACATCTATGTATACATAGCCATACTCTCCGCCAATAGCATATGCATTAAGCAGGTAAGCACCTATAACTGATAGAGCTAGAACCTCCTCATCCACTAGGAACAGATCCCTCTTAGCCTTTCCAGGACCCATAAAGGATCTTACATACTCAGCAAACTCTAGGGAGAGGGCTGGTGGAAGTACCATTCCACCATGCATGTGACCCGTTAGGAACTCTGTCAATACTTTGTGAGCGTAGCAAAGATTTAGCTTGTCCTTGGGATCATTACGTGTTAAAGCGAGGGGGGCTATACAAGGATCCTTATTTCTGCTCCTAATAGCCTCTATCTCCTCAGAAACACATCTATTCACCTCACCAATAATCTGATACATGTTTTGAGCATTCAACTCCTCAAGCCCTCTCTGCGCACAGAGCTTTAGCGCAGCTTCAGAGAAGTATGTGAAGATGTAGCCTCGGTACCTCAATAAGTTATCAAGAGTCACTACAGCCTTGACATACGATTTTTTAGAGCCTTTGCCGGTCACAGCACATCAACCCCAGCTACATGAGGACCTTTCTTGGGACAGGAACCTCAAGAAGCTTATCATCTAGGTTTACACTAAGTACAGCACCATTCGCGTTTAGCTCAACGGTTGCTTTAGTGAGTATAGGTGTGAATGGCTTGGGAACCACAAACCTTTCGGTGGATACAGTCTTCTTTATGAAGTTCTCCTTTGCAAGTGTAGGCATCTCAACCTCTACCCACATATCCTTTGGATCATAGTCCTTGGCTATTGATAGCGGGAAGTAGAAGAATGTGTCACACCTCTTTTTGCTGAGATCAACAAGCTCCTTTACTGGTGCTACAAAGACTCTATCTACAGATACTAGAGACTCTTTCCTGCCAATCCTCGTCATTGCATAGCTGTATCGGGCCAAGATATCGCTAGCAACAATGAATAGTATGTAGAGTTTCCTCACTAAGACCTGATGCCTAACAGCCACAGTGTACGTCATCTCCTCTCTCTTCCAATGCTGTTTCCTTAGGTATGGATGCTGATACACTCTCTCAATAGTGCTGACAATTGTGAAAGGCTCGCCTACACCTGCAACTGCGTAGCGAACCAAGCCCTGCTCTACAAGCTCAACAGCTGGCGATGCTCCATCATCCCTAAGCTCCCTGAAGTCACCAACAGACTTTCTATATGCATATGCTAGTGCTCCTACAAGTGTTGTTGGTGGTGGTAAGAAGTATGCATTTGCTGAAGTGCTTGAATATGGTGTGTACACAGATAAAAAGTTGTATGGGGTTACCTCAACTATTACCGTGTAGAGCTCTGGCATGGTTAACCCTGGAACTTTTGCTCAACAACCTCCAAAACCTTTGCCACTAACTCAGATACGCTATCAACCTTGGTAACCTCAACTGTGCTAGGCTTTACCTCCTGCACTACACCCTCTCTATCCATGTAGAACAGCTTTACCCACTCCCCAACATCACTAAAGAGCTTAACGAAGTTCTCTGTCCTGCTAATTGTCTTAGTGATGTAGTTACCGTCTCTAGATACCCTAGCTGGGGTAACCATGAATGGCACTGGATGAGATACTGCCGCTATTGCTCCAACAACCTCTTGTATTGGTAGGTACCTAGCCTTCTTAGCTCCGAACATCAGTCCCTCTACAAGTCCTGCAATAGCCTGTATAGCTGTCTTTACCCTATCAAGCCTGTTAGCTACAACAGGTTTTGGCTTCCCATCCTTATCAGCTACAACACCTATCTTATCAATGTCTAGAGCTATGCCAAGCACGTAGATAGCTGTGCCTGCCTCTACCTGGAATGGCTGAGGCTTCTCACCAGGCTTAGCAGCTCTTACATGGAATTGAGGCTCTATAGCAGCTTCTGAGAAATCTATGTCTGGCACCATGTAGCTGAGCTGAATTGCTGATGTTCTTCTAACACCTGCTCTTGCTTGAGCGATCATGAACCCTGTCACATCCTCAACAATGCAGTTCCTCACAATAGTCTCTTCATCTCCGCTAGTATCTGTACCATGCTTTACGAATCCTCCCTTAACCTCATAACCTCTACACTGATCACATACAGGCAAGTTCTTCTGCAGAGCTAGAGCAACAAGAGTCTTCATGTAGCCATAGGCTATCGCCTGACCAGATACAGCAGGTGCTATGACAAGCCTGTAGCCCTTTCCATCACCCCTCGGCTTAAGCAAGGACACTGTCCTATGCCTGCTGTAAGCACCCATTGCCTCAACCATGTTTAGAGCTTCAACCTCAACCCTTAGCCTTAGGCTCATGGATAGGAACACTTCTTCTCACCCCCATAACCTACTGAGTCTGAGTTTTTGGAGCAGATGTGAGTGCTATTATTGCTACTCTCTGTGCTACACCAGGATTCTTTTCAGCCTCTGTCAGAAACTCATCAACCTCCTTATCTGGTGGCAGATTCCAGCCCTCTGTAGTGGCAATCCTCAATGCTTCGTATAGAGCCATCCTAATCATTTCAGGGGATAGTGCACGTGCAAGCCTGTCTATGGGTCCATACCTCCTGTTCTCGGCCAGTTTCTTAAACACCTCTACAATGTTTGGAAACCTCTCCAACACAGACATTTTCGCACCAAGCACTTTATACTCTACATTGACACTTATATAAACCTGTCTCTAATCAGTTTAATGAGGAGTCCACTAACAATTTAAGTGAGTAAAGTAACAGCTTATTTTGCTGCACTCTTTACAGTCTACTGCAGTTGCATAGAGGTGCCGCGAGTGAACCTCATAACAACTCTAGGGTTTGACATTTCGCACACCCTCCTAGTACTAACAAAAGCAGGGGTAAAACCATCGAGGATAGTAGCAATTGTTGGCATGGTAAGAAACGAAATTGATTCAAGGGCTGAGACGGCATACACAATGCTGAAGCAATTTGCAAACATGATCGGCGTTAGCATAGAGAGAGTAGATGTTGAGGTTACAGACGTTGAGAAAGCCATTGAGAAGATACTAAGCGTACTCGATGAAAATGCACCAGCAGTTCTAGACATTGGCGGAGGCCTAAGACTACTTGTGCTAGAGACTTTCATAGCATACCAACTCCTAAACCCGCAAAAGAGAAGCAGTATAACGCTCTACATAGCACTTGAAGGAAGAAACGAGGTTCTAAACATAGATTTCGAGAGAATTAGAAGAAGACTACTTGTAAGCAAAAGGCTTAGCGAAACACATAGAGAAGTACTGAAAATAATTGAGGAAAAAGGAGAAGCAACACCAAAGGAAATACTAGAAGAACTAAACAAAAGAGGAATCACCATGACAAAACAGAAACTATCAAAAATACTATCAAAACTAACATCACTAGGACTAGTAGAAAGAGAAGAAAGAGGAAAATACAGGCACAAAACATAAATATTTAAACATAGGATCATCTCTAAGCAATGCAATCCAAATGGATTAGTTTACCACAGTTTCACTGACCTCATTCAGCTCTTTCTTTAACAGTGTTTCTATTCTATTTCATTAGAACAGTTATGGAACATTGGATTGTACATAAAATTGGAACAAGTATTTTGTTTCAATTCTTTCTCATTAGAACAGCCATTGCTTGGCTATGCAATGTTCTTACGATTGTTCTTATGATATTCATAAAGATTTTTATAGATAAGCATAAATAGTTCTTAAATAGCGCAAGGATCAGAAACTCCCAAAAGGGAGTAGAAAGGCACATCAAATATGCTTGGCTTCAGTAGCGTGAGCACAGTCGAAACTCCCAAAAGGGAGTAGAAAGCTGTGAAGGCGAAGGAGCTGAGGGGTGAGAAGAAATGATCATACGAAACTCCCAAAAGGGAGTAGAAAGTCCACGGGTATGGGATCCAGTGCCCCTTCTCCCAGTCAATTACAGAAACTCCCAAAAGGGAGTAGAAAGCCTCTAGAGACTTTTGCGAATGGCTCTGTCGCATAGGTTGAAGGCAGAAACTCCCAAAAGGGAGTAGAAAGCATGCTTGCTAGGGATGTTGTTGAGCAGGCGATTACAAGGCTCTTGAAACTCCCAAAAGGGAGTAGAAAGTAACACTGCTGCTTTCATACATAACATCGCTTGTATCACCAGGAAACTCCCAAAAGGGAGTAGAAAGACACGATTACGAGCTTAACTATCTGGTCGAGTATTGCTGGGTCAGCTCCCTTAGCTAGAAACTCCCAAAAGGGAGTAGAAAGAGAAAAAAAGATTGAGATAGATATTAAAAAGGTTGTGTTTTAGACCGAAACTCCCAAAAGGGAGTAGAAAGACCTGTTTGCCGAGCTAGAGCCCGGAATGACGTTTTGCGAGGGAAACTCCCAAAAGGGAGTAGAAAGAGTTCATCTCTACCGAATGGATCTAGACGTGGTCTACCTGCTGAAACTCCCAAAAGGGAGTAGAAAGGTTTCGAGAAACGCTCGATACCTGTCGTGGTATCGGTTCCAAGGAAACTCCCAAAAGGGAGTAGAAAGAGAACTTGATTTGCTTCGGGGACCAGTTCGCTATATACTTCTCCGAAACTCCCAAAAGGGAGTAGAAAGTTTGCAGCATTTGCTTGTTCTTGCCATGCTCCTCATCTTTTGCATGAAACTCCCAAAAGGGAGTAGAAAGAGCGAAGAGCTATACAGAGACGCATTAAACGAGATTCTTAAAATCATGAAACTCCCAAAAGGGAGTAGAAAGATCTTGATCAGCTCTTGTGCTAGCCACAGAGTTATCTTACGAAACTCCCAAAAGGGAGTAGAAAGTTGGTTGTAGTGGTATATGTGTTGTTTATGGGGTTGAAGAGGCTTGATTTTTGGGGTTGTGTGTTTATGGGTAAGATATTCGATTGCTTGTCAATGTGTTTAAGTTGTTGGAGGTGGAGTTAGAGTAAGCTATACTAGCTGTTTAGGAGAGAGTGTTTTGGTGAAGAAGTTTTTGATGTGTGTTTTGGGTGGGGTTTTTGAGGGTTGTTAAGGAGGTTGAGATTAGGTTTATGTATAGGGAGGCAACTGCTTTAGTGCTGTTCGATACTGGGACTAGCTATACTGTTGTTAGGAGGGGTTTCTTTGAGAAGGCGTTTGGAGCTACATGGATTCGTTTGTCGAGGCTTGTGAAGCTCTTTCTAGTTGATGGAAGGTTTGTTTCTGCTGATAAGTATGCCGTTGTGACGATAGTTATAGACGGTGTCGAGCTTTCACTACCTGAAACAGTTCTGGTTCTGGACGAGTTTGCTGAGGAGATAGAGGTTGAGGGCAGAGAAATTAGAATGCCCGACATAATAATAGGTGCCGGGACAATGAGCAAGTACGGCATTGTCTTAGACCCTAAGGAAGGTGTCAAAGTTCTTGAAGCAGGGCTACTGCTATACTGAGTAGAGGGGTTGAAGCAAATACGAATCCCTTTACAGGATGTGTTTAGCTATAGAGTTGTAACGGCTTTGCCACCCCCCATACATGTTGCTAGGGCTGGGAAGACTATCAATACTCGCTTAAACCGCTTAGTGAGGTTATGCCTAGAGAGAGGGATAGATCTATACAACAATGGGGCAAGGCATTTGCTTGGAAGGTGAGGGTTTGCTACTTCTTTACCTGAGTAAACTCTATTAGTAGACAGGCTTCATTTAGCTTCTTCTCTAGCTCTTCAACGCTTGGCTTATATCGAAGTTTTGGTTTCTCATCCATTGCTAGCATACACACTTCACCAAGTAGAGTAAGAAGATGCAAACTGTGTTACGGAATACACAAATTAAGGTAGTGCAAGAAGGGGGAATAAAAACTTTTATAGTCAAGGTGTAAAACAGTGCTGCCTTCAATCATCAGCTAAAGCTTTTGAGATATTATCAAGATCTTCATCAGCAACACCGCATGAAACAATGTATACAGAGCTTATCACTACTTTAATCTTGCATGTGCTTCCACCAACCATTCTCCTAATGTCATCCACATCAAATGTTTCACCACTACATGTAATTGCTAAGAGCTTCGACTTTGCATACTCTATTATAGCGCTACAAATGGCTTTGTACTCCTCATTTACAGAAACCCGAAATCTCTTCACACTCCTTACGAACGTTGGGGTATGGTTTTACATTTACAGATATTCTAAAAAGAATGATGAACTTCGATATGTTAGGCTCTAATGGTGCTTGAGCAGCACGTTTAAGTAAATCCTCTAGGTATCCATATTGACGCTTCTGGAATACGTATGTATGTACCTCTCTTAACCTGTACAAGGATTGCTTTCACCTTTCTCATCATCCTGCGACCAATACTCCTAGACGCTATCCCGTGGCTAATATGATTGCATTATGTAGCTATGTTAAGGTCTAGAACTATATTCATACCTAGTAACCTTATCTTCGTTGCTATGACTCTGCCCCTAAACTTAGCATGAGTAGAGAGGCTAGTGCAAATTCTCTTGCTGGCCAAGCTTCTTCAGCTTTGAATTTCCCTTTCCTCTTTGAGTACATGAAGTAGTATACCTTAGTGTTCTCAGCCCTTCTCATGCCGAGCGCTATGTATGGTGAGTGTGTGACTAGAATTATGTATGTGTTGTGCCCTAGTTCTCTAGCTCTATTCAGTACTTCCTCAATGAATCTCGCTAAAATTACCTGCTGTATGGGTGCTAATGCATATTCAGGCTCCTCTACAAATATCAACTTCGGCTTAGGCACAGCCATTGCCAGTGCTAGAACCTTGAATAGCAGCATTGATGAGACGCTAGTTGATATCGTCACCTCATCGATTTGCTCACCCGTTCTCCTATCAACAGCAATAATCTTCCTTGACGCTGATTCTAGGCGTAGACCACCTAAACACTACCACATCCTGACCAGACACAAACCCTCACCACACAAAACACAGACGCCATAGTTAGCAGAGCATAAGAGGGGTATACACCTTCATGCCGCACCACAGAGACATACACTACTCTATCACAACCCAAAACCTCTGCAAAAACATGAATCGATAACCATATATTAGGTCTAGTTCACGAACATTAGCTAGTCCACTTTAATCCCATACCACCAAGCCCCGTCATCTTCACTTCCCAACATACACCCCAGATAACCACAATCTTCAATTCCATTTTATAGATTTACCTTAACTAAAAACCAAGAAAAACAACATTATAAAATACCTTCACTAAACACCTCACACAATCACTCCAAGATATATCCCAATGCAACACAATGTCCTAACAATACCACTGCTTTCAACTCCATAATACTGTGCATCCTATTAGATGTATCCCCTATCAATCCCCAGATCATGGCAAGGCACCTGCTCTTTTGGTAGAATGTTCTTGCCATATCTTATAAGCTGATATTCTTCCAACCATTCAATTCTATTTTCATTTAAGCCGCGATGTGTCTACATTGCATGACGGCTATGTGCACCCTGAAGACCTTACGATCATCGCCTTAACCATTGCGTTAAACAGCTAAAAAGCTTTTATACACGATTCAATCAAAAAGATATTGACACAGTTACAAATCCGCGATGGAGAGTCCAAGGTTATTCCACGGCACGAGAATCCAATAAATGGAATTGAAAGATAAAGAGAATCATTGTTGTATGCCTGAATTGTGATGTAGCTGATGTTAGGAGGCTGAAGCTGATTGACGAGGTTGTGAGTGGGGGTTCTGGCGGTGCTTGAGCCATATACAGAACTTCTTTGGGGGTTGAGGTTTTTGAGGATCCTGATTGAGGCTACACAATATCAAATAGTCATTGAGACTAGTACTAGTATGTGCTTAAGCTAAACCTTGAGCTTCAGGAGATGTTCAGGGGGATACCAATTGTCGTGAATTGGACAGGTTCAAGAGATGTTCAGAATACATTGCTAGAATTGTGAGTGTTGGAGGGTTTAAGGTAAAGGCTTTAAAGGGTTTCAACAGCGTTGAAGCTGTTAATGATGTTAGGGGGAGCAGATAACGTATATCGACACTAATCAATTGTATGGTTAGAGATAGTCAAAGCAGTTAGGGTTGTTGATAAGGGATGTAGCGAGTCGAAATAGAGGTGTTAAACTGTTTTTTGATGCTATCATGTATCTTTCTTGATTATTGCTAAAACCTTTTTTGCTGCGTCAATTGCTTCTCTTAGTCTCTCCATATCTATGCTTACCTTCATTGGTGGTAATCCTTTCCAGGGTGAGCTGGTGAGGGTTACGTATGTAGGGTTTAGGGTATAGTGATCTACTGCAACTCTGTAGAGATAGAGGATAAACATTTCTTTTTCTAGACCCTTCGAAACCATGTCTATATGAAAGTCTGTATAGCTGAATGCATCTCCATATATTCCTGCACCTCTAACTCCTTCACCATACCTCTTCTCAGCCCAGTAATTGAAGAGTGCAAAGTAGATAGCGCTTATAGTTCTTCGAATAATTACCTCATCAACAATGAGACCACTCTTTGCAGCTTTCTCAACAATTCTGAGGAACTCTTGTGGATCTAGTCTTGCTTGATCTCTATTCCCAGTTCCTTCAAGCCCTTCAGGCAAATTATAGACACCCTTCCAGCGATATCAGCTAATCCATGTGAGTTTAGATAGCTCTTCACATCCCCTGCTATTTCGCTCCACTCATCCTTGCCGCAGTTCTCTAGGAGAACACCAACTGTTAGGATATTGCCTGACTCAAACTCTCTAATTATGCTGAACCCCTTCAACCCGTATACACCGTAGCGCACCTCAAGCCATGCAAGGAACACTGCAAACCTATTGAGATCCACAAAGCTCTGCAGCTCCTTCAAAGCAGCGTCAACATCATCTACAAGCATATATCTCTTAACAACCTCAGCTAAGCTATTCCTAAGCATCTTGCTAACTTCATTATAGATGCTATTAGGTATGCCAATCAGTAACTGCGTAACTGCACTTGCTGATTCATTGCAAGATCCATACACAGTATTGCTAATGCTGGTCACTGTCGCTCCAATTATGCGGGGAACAGGGATTTCGTCCATTACACTGCTCACTGCTTCATCGCCTTTAGCCTTTCAACAACATTCTCAATGGATTTAGCGATTTCACTTAGTTCAAAAGCTAACCTTCTTTTTTCATTAGATGGAAGAGCCAGTGGATTCTGCACAGAAGCTAAAGCTGTTGCTAGCCTTAACAAAGCCGACATAAACTCGCCAAATACGTCAGACGGCAATTTCTGGCTCAGTTTTGCAAGGCTTTGAGGACTTAACAACTCCTTTAAGAGCTCATCAGCTTTCCTACCACTGGCCTCCTCAATACCAGCAATTACGTTGAGCATATCAGCATAAAGCCTTAACATATTAGCAACAGTACTCAGCATTAGGACATCATGCTGAGACATAACGCAACCCCCAACAGAATCTCTACAGCAATGCCCCTTATATAGTGTGTTAAGCTGTTGCTCCAACGCGTTTTTTTGCGGTTTCATTCCTTTAGTGCCTTGTGGTCCGGTGGTTTTAGAGCTTATTTCTCTAGGAAGAGTCTTGTATCTAAGCATCTTATTCACAGCTCAATTAGGGTTAAATAGCTTTGGATGTGCAGAACACTGTTTGTGGCTCTATCTTTGCAGTGGTTGAAGGGGCTATGATGTCTCTGAGAGTTTTGGTGTCTGTTAATCCTCGTGCTTTGTCTAGGGTCTTTGATTCTAGGGCTGTTGTATCGTTTGTTAGGTCTCCTGCTGTTGTTAGGCTTGATGGTGTTGGTTTTGGTAGGGTTTTGAGGGGTAGGCCTGTTAGGGATCAAAAGGTTCATGAGGCTCTTGTTGAGGGTTGTAAGAGGCTTGCGATGTTCTTCAACGCCTCTTTCTGTCATGCTGTAAGTGACGAGGCTAACCTCTACCTCTTCGGCTCTCTGCCTTATGGTGGTAGAGAGTTTAAGGTTGTTAGCATAGCATCATCTATTCTTTCAAGCGTTGCTAGCCTGCTTCTCAATCAGGAGCTATACTTCGATGCTAGGGTAATCCAGCTTGACAGTCCTTGGCAATCTGTTGCTTACTACCTCTACAGGGCTAGGGTTGGTCTAAACAACTACGTCTCAAAGCTATACACAGAGCTTGTGTCTAAGGAGAGTAAAGGGCTTGGCTACATGATTGAGGAGCTCAGAGCTAGGGGCATAGACATAGACACTGACTGGAGATCTACAGGGACATGCATATATGCAGAGCTTGTTAAGAAGGAGGGCTTCAACCCATTGAAGAACGAAAGAGTTGTGGTTACAAGAAGGGTGCTTAGATCAAGCGACGATGTTGGTGCATGTCTAGAGAAGCTAATCAGCATTGCTAAGAGCTTTGAAGCGTGTAGAAATAGGCGGTGTTCGGAGGCCTAACAGGAACAAACCTCTTACCTGCAGGATCCACAGCAAGGCCTAGATCCTCCAAGGCCCTTACACCAATAACATTCTTAGCACCTCTAAAGCTTGCAACTAATGTCGGTGCACACATATCCTCAATACAAACTATTGCTGCGCATATCTCAGCCTCAACAACTCTACCATCACCAAGCTCTAAAGAGACTCTAAATGGTGTTCTCCATGCAGAAACCCTCTCAACAATGTCTAGATCTAGAGATCTTCCCTTAGCACCGCTAAAAGCAAAGATCCTTGCAACACCTATAGCCCTTAAAGCATCTAGCTTATCAGCATCGCTAAGAACTTTAGCCTCTATAGACACTGGCTTAAAGCCTTCGGAAAAGCTGTGCACCTGAATAGTCTCTACAACCCTTTCAATTCTATCCCTAGAATGGTTAGCAAGCTCAAGAATTATGCGAGCGATTTCAGCACTGCGCCTAGCATAACCCTCATCACCAGAGATCCTACCAATATCATGAAGCAGAACAGCAAGCTCTAGAACCTCTCTATCCACTAGCTCAGGAACCTCCTCGCCAATCCTCAAAGCCAAGTCCCTAACCCTCAATACATGGTCAAGACAGTGAACCATATCCCTAGGGTAAAGCTTCATAACAAGCTCCTCAACAAGATCAACAATTCTAGTCCTAGAACCGACAAGCATTGCTGAAAACCTCACCTAGAAACCTTGTATATGCAGAAGCTAAAAGGTGAGAAGCTGAACAGCAACTACCTAAACCAAAGAAGTGTATGTAGAGGTCTTACTGCTGGCTTTGTTGTCTCTGTCTCTTCTTCTCCCTCTCTTCATACATTCTCCTAAGCGTCAATCCATAGACTATGCATGTGTATAGGTGTAGCTTGTACACTTCTAGTCTATCTACTCCAGTACTCAGCAACAGCCTTCCTACCAAGCTCTCTAAACTCCTCAGCTTCCTCAAGATTCGCTACGGTTTGTGATGAAAGCTTTGAGGCTTCGTTCTTAAGCATGGTAGCCTCCTCCTCACTAACAACACCCTTCACGGATAGGTACTCAACGAAGAACTCTTGATACGATGAAAATGCCTTACCAAGCCTAGTAATCCTCGTATCAACATACTCCTTTAGCTCGTTGAATCTCTTATCAACGTAATCCCTCAACTCATTGAATCTTCTATCCATATCACTAAACCTTTTATCAATCTCGTTAAACCTTGCGTCTATGTATAGCTTTAGAGACTCGAACCTTTCATCAATGTGCTTAAACCTCTCCTCCATAGCACCAAACTTCTTACCCATTCTATACATGGCATAAACTACTGAAAGTACTGCTGATAGCGATGGAATCACAATACTCTTAGTATGGAGATTGCTAGTTCCTGACTCAAACTAGAGACCCTAAACACTCGCCTACTCAAAGCCTTTATAAACACTATACAACTACATAGCTCAGCTACTAGAGCTAACACATTTTTGCTATCCGTAGCTATTGCTAGGAACCAAAGAGACTATGAATACTGTTAAAGATATTTTAGCTTCTATTACTAGATTCTCTTATTGATGAGTGTTGTAACCAAGATTTTGGAGTTCTTATCTAGGTTCCTTGATGGTGTTGCTCAGTCTGAGATTGCAAAGGCTTTATATTATAGCTAACCTCACCTCCTAATCACCTCAACAACCTCGAGACTCATGTCGAGAGCTCTAGCCGACAAAGTTATGTATCCATAGCTAATGACGTCTACATCAAGATTTGCGTACTCAGCTATGTTCTCAGCTGTTATACCTCCAGAAACCTCTATAACTACCTTGTCCCTCAAACCCCTTTTCCTAAGCTCATCAACAACCTTAGCAACCTCCTGAGGAGACATGTTATCTAGCATCACTATGTCTGCACCAGCCTCAGCAACCCTTACAGCTTCATCAACTGTTGATACCTCAACCTCTACCTTATGAGCAAAGCTTGCTCTCGCCTTAGCTAGCTTAACAGCTTCTTCCACGCTTCCAACAATCCTTACATGGTTATCCTTAATAAGGATTGCATCTGATAGCGATAACCTATGAATGTCTCCACCACCTATAGCAACAGCCTTCTTCTCAAAGTACCTGAGACCTGGTAACGTCTTTCTAGTTGCTGCTACCCTAACCCTTGGGTTAACCCTCTTAACAATTTCAACAAGTTTCCTAACCTCTGTAGCAACACCGCTACAGTGCATCAATATGTTGAGAACTGTTCTCTCAACAGCTAGCACAGTCCTTGCATCACCAACTACTTCAAGTACTGGTGAACCCCTATCAACTGTGTCTCCATCTCTAGCAAGCTCCTTGACCTCTAGACCAAGCCTCTTAAGGAAGTAGGCAACATCCTCTACACACGCAGCAATGCCTCTCTGCTTAGCTATTACTTGAGCTCTTACAGCAATGTTTCTAGGTATCAAAGCCTCTGTTGTTGCATCCCAGAACGGTATATCCTCTTCTAGGAACTCCAAGAACTTCCTAAATGTTATCTCCTCAGCCATGGAGGCTCCCTTCCAAGAACCCTAAACGTGTTCTCTATAGCTTTCTTCACCTTCTCAGCTATTTCTCTAGGTACCTCAACCCTGTAGACACCGTCTCTAAGACTTCTATAGACCTTTTCAAGGGTTATCTTCTTCATGTTTATGCAGATAGCTCTTGTTGATGCTGGTATGAATACCTTGTCTGGGTTCTCCTTAGCAAGCCTATGTATTATGCCAATCTCTGTACCTACAATCACCTTCCTACAATCACAGCCCTTAACAAATCTGATCATCTGGCTTGTGCTACCAACAAAGTCTGCTAATGACCTTACCTTATCTCCGCAGGGCACTCTGGATGAGCGATAAAGGTGGCGTCTCTGTATATAGACCTCAGCATCCTCACCTCATCAGTTCTAAACCTTATGTGAACTGGGCAGTGACCGTATGGAGGTACTGGGATAACGATTTTGCCAGTCTTCTCAGCAATGTACTCAGCTAAGTGCCTATCAGGACCAAAGATAACGACGTTGCTCTCCAAAGCCTTAACAATATCTACAGCATTAGCGCTTGTAACAACGTAGTCGGCCTCAGCCTTAACAACAGCAGGGCTATTAACATAGATAACAACTGGTGCTCTTGGAAACAGCTCCCTAGCTTTGCGAACATCATCAACACTTATCATTGCGGCCATAGGGCACCTAGCATCTGGGTCAGGGTGAAGAACAGCTGCAGAGTCATTTATCATAGCAGCTTGCTTAGCCATGAAATCAACTCCGCAGAAGACAATTAGCTTAGCACCAACCTCAGCAGCCTTAATAGATAGCTCAAGGCTATCACCAACAAAGTCAGCTATATCCTGAACCTCTGGAAGCTGATAGTTATGCGCAAGAATTACAGCTCCACGCTCCCTCTTCAACCTAAGGATCTCATCAACTAGACTCATCAAAGAGTCACCAAAGGCAAAAACAATGGTTCACAGCCTAAGTAGCTGCTTAAGTATAGAACCTTTTAAGCTTTAAACAAACGTTTAATATATGAAGCCAGCACAGCTAATGCCCTACCCAAGCAAAATTACTACACTGAGTATGAAAGGGCTTAGTAATGAGTTTAATGGAGGGAGCTTGACAGATCAGTAGAACTTAAAGGTATCTGAATAAGGAACTCAAATCACTTAGGAGCAGAGTTGCTACAGCTACAAGAAGTCTAGTAATGTGCTTGATTTACGCAAAGTTTTATGAATCATTTAAGAACTGAATTATTTCCTGAGACCCAGGGATCCAAGTCAGCTCAAAAACCTATTCACCATGCTTAGCAGTTCTAACCTCTACCATCCCCTGAGCCCCCTATAAGAAAACCCTTTAGAATCCAAAAATTGAATTGAAAATACTCCTAGTATTCCCAGTTTTTCCCTTACGTCCTCAAGCCCCGTGAAGCTCTCTGTAGTGCTTAACAGTAGGTCAGAGCTCTACGACACATTCATAGACTGTGCAGAGAAGTTGTCATCTGAGCAGAGGATTGGTGTTCTTAGGAATATTAGGAAGAGGGTTGGTAAAGGCTAGGAAGCTTTATGGAGCTAAAAGCAGTTTTTAGAACTGCTACAGGTGTAAACATTGCGATTATGGTTAGTGATGAGGAGAGAGCAGCTCTAGGCCTAGCCATAGGCGATGTGTGTAGTGGTAGCAGAAGGCTTATCTACGCAGAGCATATACTGCCTAGAATAAACCCTGCACTAGCACTTCACACAACCTCAATGCAGAGGTATGGGGATGGATGCACAGTTGTTCTACACCTCAACGAAGATCTATGGAGCGACATAGCGCATGTATGTAAACAGAGAGGGGTTGAGAACATGGATGAATGTGCAAAGATAGTTGTAAACACGTTGAGCAACTTCATCGAGGCGTTGCTGAAAAGCGTTGAGGGAGGGATAAGCACTAGCCTATCCTCCTCAACCAACCTGCCGTTTAATCAAACACGGAATAAGAAGCTTCTTTAGCTCATAACCAAAGCTCAGAACTAGAACCCTCTCTAATCCAGGGCCTCACCCTAAACAACAAGCTCCTACTATAGGTGGGTATAGAAATTGCTGTGATGCTACACGAGTTTAAAGCCCTTGTTAAAGGAAGTAAAGAGGAGTGTAGGTTATGAAGAGGGTTAGGCTAAGCTTTGTTCCTGGGCTTGAGGTAGAGTTTGTTGATAGGGATAAGGCTATTCAACAAGTTGTTGAGTAGGGTGAGAATAGTACTAGGCTACCCATAGTCGTTTTCGGTCCTGAGGGCTACGGCAAGTCTGCTTGGCTTAGGCAAGCGGCTGAGGTTCTTAAGGAGATGAACTTCGATGTTATATACATAGATGCTCTTTACAGGGAGTTCTTCGCTCATACAGATGTTGTGGAGGTTAGTAAGAGGCTTTCTGAAGCAGTTGCAGATACCGTTGGCTATCCAGCTATAAAGCTTGCTGATCTGGTTATTCAGCTTGTTAAGGGGCTTATGAGGAGGTTTAGGAAGAGAATTTCTATCCTAGTTGACGAGGTTTTCCAGGCAATTGGCTTGGAGAGGGCTGAGGCGTATGTAAAGTCTTTGCTTAACTTGATAGAGTACCCTCCAGAGCCATACGAAAGGATAGTCATTATTGTTGCTACTAGTGAGGGTTTCTCGAGGTGGAGGATAGGAAGACACCTATGGTCATGGATAATGCTCGTGTGGAACATGAGCAGAAAAGGGTTTGAGGAGCTCTATGAAAGGGCTCCTGGATCAAAACCAAGCTTTGAAGATGTTTGGAGGCTTACTGATGGAAACCCAAGAATGCTAACAACGCTTTACCTAGCTAATTGGAGTGCTGATAGCGTTGTCGAGTTTATTGTGAGGTCTAGAGCTATAACAAAGGATTTTGTCTCTTGGTGGAGGAAATACCTGGAGAAAGCGGTTGAGGATCCGGATGCATTGGTTTAGGAAGAGGTTCCTGAAGAACTTAGGCACAGCCTCATCGAGAAGAACCTGATAGTCTACGACATGTACTCTCGAAGCCCTGACCTATGGATAGACGAACCACCGCCAGAGAAAGACCCTGAAACTGGTATTGGCAAGTACGTTGCTTGGCAAACACCATTGCATAGAGAAGCTGTTAGAAAAGCTCTTCAAAGGTGCAAAGGTGCTTAAGCAGTGATTTCTAATCAGTTGTGCAGAGGTTCGAAGGGTTTTGAGTCTAGAGCACCTTTACGAACTTTGCTTCTCTAAGAAGTGAGAGCTCTTCCTTTGTCATTAAGTGTATTTCGAATGGGTACCACCATGGCACTCCCCTAGCCTCCATAGCTCTCCACAACCTATCCAAAAGCTTTGCTCTTTCAATACCACTTCTAGGGATCTCCTTCAACACTATAGCTACGTCTATATCGCTATCAACTGTAAGCCTATTCTCAACAGCAGAGCCAAATACGTAAACCTCGACATCTTCTCCAAAAACCTCCTTAACAGCATCGATAAGGATCTTTATGTATTCACGCCACTTTAACAACTCCCTAAGCCTCCAAGCCTGAAGCTCGATAACCTTGTCTATGCTAGGAGAAGACACTGCTCTCAACAGCCTCGACAACCTTAAACAGCTCTTCAACAACCTTTAAAGCTTTCTCAACATCGCTTTTATCATAGATTCTCAGCAAATACCTAGAACCCGTATAAGCCTCTTCAACAACCCTTAACTCACTTGTCCAAACATCAACAAACTGTTGAACCAGCCTAGCCAGCTCCTCCCTATTCAAAGACTCTAGGTACTTAGCTAGGATTCCCAGTAACTCCCTGATCCTATGCTCCTTGGGGATAAAGCCGAGAAGCCTTAGTAAAAGAGCTTTTACACGAAGCTGAGTAGCTTGCTCAAGAAGAAAAAGCGCTAAGTCAAAATCACCTCTACTAAGGGCTTCTAAAGCATAGCTGTAAAAAGATTTGCTACGCCTAACAAGAATATCCACATGATCATGGGACCCCATACCCATGCCCCATTCCTGCTCAAACCCTTTACAAACCTCATCACACTCCACAAACTTTTAATCTTCATTACCCCTTTTAAGCACATCAAGCTCTATCACATCTATACAAAAATATTCTTCTGCGGAGAAAGCTCTTCACAAATCTTGTACACACCTCCAAGTGTAAAATACTTTCAATTCCATTTTTTGGATTTGACAGCTCCTTAGGTGTTTGGAGAGTGGATTTCGGGAGGCTTCAGCAGGTAGTCAAGGTTTATCGAACACCTTACAAACCTTGAAGCACCTCCTGTTAAAGCAGTTTGCAACACATTCCATAGCACCTGCTACACAATGATAGTGAGCAGCATTAGTAATGTGAAAAGCGCATATCTTACAAAACCTGAATTCACAAGACCTTGAAATACAATGCATAGTACTTTAGCTCATCTCTCAATCCCATAGATAAAATTGAACTACGGGAATAGGGCGTAGAGGTATTGCAGAAGATGTTTGATAAAAATTTGTTGGAGTTTATGTGAAGAGTGTTTGCAGTAATTATTTTCTTCTCTTCTTCGCTGTTGAGGGTCTCTGAAGCAACTATCAAAAGAAGTTGTTGAGGTTACAGGAGTGCGGGAGCAACTCTATACAGATACCTATAGTGCTGCATTTACCTAACACCGCTTTATGGCTTCAGCTATAGTTCTACGAGTTAATAGGTCTATGGATCTATTAGGTTCCAATTGAATGGTTCTATGGATCTACTTGAGAGAACCATCAATGGGTCTATCTGTATAGGTCTAAGGCACAACTCCTTGATGGTTCAACCATAGACCCATTAATGGGTCTAAGAAGCACTTGAAGCATTCAATTATTGAGAAGAACTCTTATGGATGTAGACCTATGCGATGGGTCTATGAGATGGTTGCTACCTACCCCTAATAGCTTTAACGCTTTCTAGAGAACCTTCATGCAGTATTCACACTCTTAACAGTTAGCCTCTCTCCTTACCGGTAATGGCGTCAATATCATCTCTCAGAGTCCAAGAAGATCTCAAACAGAACAGTAGTATTGGGCAGGGGATACATAGCAACTGTAACAGTAGTTTAACAAAAACACTTTACCTAAGTGGATGGAGTGTTGATGCTCTAATTAAAAGCCTTATCAAGTTGAGGAAACTAAATGAATTCGTTTTATCTCTGAGTAGTGATGAGAGGTTATGGTTTGTAGAAGCTGTTTAAGATCTAGATACCCTCTACCCTAGAGAAAGGATATCACTACTTTACAAATTTGTAAAGCTTAACCTTATTGTTGACGAGATCGAGTTTAGGGATCCTGAGCTATGGGTTGATAAGCCGCTGCTAGAGAAAGATGTTGAGCTGGGGATAGGGAGGTTAGATGCTCGGCGAACACCTCTCCATAGAGAAGCTGTTAGAAGAACTATCGGTAAATGTAGAGGTATATAGATTCGATAGAAAAGTTTAAGAAATCGAAGTTTATGTACTGATCTAAGCTCTTTCTAGCTTCTCTTTATCACTTTGTAGATAACATGGTGTAGCAATGATATTAGTTGCTTCTCAGAATTCAATTGCGGTTCTTTAGGTTATTGCTTTGTTTCTTCGAGTAGCTGGCTATATTCATCGAATGCATCGTTAAGAGCTTTTAGTAGTACTTGTTTAACTCCGTAGGTATACAGTTTCTCTATAGCTTTTATTGTAACACCTTTCGGTGTTATTACGCTATCCCTTATCGTGGAGACATCTTTTATCTGTAGAAGGTTTGCAACTCCTTGAAATACATACGCAATTGCTTTCTTAGCTATGTTGTACGGTAAACCTGCTTTCAGTGCTGATAATAGGAATACATCGTAGAGTTCTGCAACTATTGCTGGTGTTGATGCTGAGTAGAATGTTAGTATATCTAGAAGTTCTTCACCAACCCATTCAACTTCTCCTAGAAGTTTAAACAAGTTCTCTACCTCGGTATCCTTTCTGTCATCCGGAGCTAGAGCTATAAAACCTTTGTTAACCTCTACCGCTATGTTAGGCATAGCTCTATAGATATCTGCATCAGGTAGAAGTTCTCTCAATGTATTCAACTTAATGAGAGCAGCTATAGATACAACTTTCTTACCTTTAACAAATTCCCTAAGATTCTTAGCTACATCCTCAACATCTCTAGGTTTAACAGCTATCACGATTATATCTGAGTATAGAGCTAGATCTTCTAGATTTGTAAATGTTTTGAAACCCCTCGACCTAGCTTCGTCGATAGCTTCTGGAAGTTTATCGTTTACAGCTATAAACTCTCTATCTACACTAGCTCTAGCTAAACCTATAGCTATAGCTCTACCCATTCTACCGAAACCAACTATACCGATCCTGAGTTTTAAAGACATAGAGCTCTAACCTCAGCTACTGTCTAGCTAAGTTGTTGTAGCTTTAATTGCTTCCTCAAGTATTTCCAACCCTACTAGAGCTTCTTCCTCAGTTATTATCAACGGAGGTGCTACCCTGATAGCGCTTCTACCGCAGGGTAGGAGTACAAGACCTCTTCTCAAAGCTTCGTAGAGAACTCTATTCCTTGTTTTAACATCATGCTCCTTGGTCTTCCTATTCCTTACAAACTCTATACCCCATGCAAGACCCAGCCCTCTAACATCCCCAACAACGCTGTACCTATCTTTCAACAGCGTTAAGTAGTCTCTAAATATTTTCTCAAGTTGTTGAACACGAGGTAGAAGTTTTTCGATAAGTTCAACTGTTTTTAGTGCAACCATACAAGCTAATGCATGTCCACCGAATGTATTGCTATGAGCACCTGGTTCAGGGAAATCTAGATCAGCTCTAAATATTGTTGCACCTATAGGTATAACACCACCGCTTAAAGCTTTAGCCATAGCTATGATATCAGGTGCTATACCGAAATGCTCTATAGCAAACATCTTACCTGTTCTACCTAAACCCATCTGAACTTCATCATCGACTAAAGCTATAGAGTACTTCTTAGCCAACTTATCCAGTTCTCTGAAGAAATTCTTCGGTGGAACTACGTAACCTCCTTCACCTTGTATAGGCTCAAAGAATATACCTGCAACTTCCCCTGGAGGTACAAGATGTTCGAATACCCAGTACTCAATATACTCTAAAACTTTGTTTACAAGATCATCGGGATACTCGTAACCATCTATACCCCACGGATTTCTATAAGGATTAGGGTACGGAACATGGATAACACCACCAACCAGAGGTACATATCCTTTCCTCTGAATATTTTTCGAAGCTGTTAAACTTAGAGAACCCATAGTCCTTCCATGGAAACACCCTATAAAACCCAGCAGATACCTCCTAGGGGATGCTCTACGCAAAAGCTTTATAGCAGCTTCAATAGCTTCAGTACCGCTATTACAGAAAAACACCTTCTTCTTGAAATCTCCTGGAGCAATTCTAACTAACTTCTCTGCTAACATAACTTGGTAAGGATTGAAGAAATCTGTCCCAGCTGCATGAGCAAGCTTATCGAGCATCTCTATAACGATCTTCTTTACCTCTGGATGTGTTGGATAACCAAGGTTGTTTACAGATATAGATGATGAGAAATCAAGGTATTTATTACCATCAACATCGTACAACCACACACCCTCACCTCTCTCAACAACAAGCGGAAGATTTTCAGGATCGTGAGTTGTAGTAGCGATAAACTCTCTATGCAGTTTAATAACCTCTTTAGCTCTAGGACCTGGAGGTTCTACAGCAATTCTAGGTCTTTCCAATCATATCACCTGTAGAGATCCTAGCTATGCAAATACTAAAAAGTTGATATACCTAAAGAACACTTCTAAACCTTGACAAAATGCGATACCATCAATACTCATCTAATACATGAAAACTATAGATTTTTTTAAACATATATGTATAGAGTACATGAAGATTCTATAGAGATTCTTAGTACAGGCTATAGCTTATTTAAGAAGTGCTTATTTCTTAAACATCGTTGAACCTATAGATAGGGATAAGCTGTGTTCGATCTATCTATAGTGTTAGCGATGTTGTTGGCAGGGTTCTATGCTTTTTGGATGGGTGGAAACGATATGGCGAACTCTGTAGCTCCTCTTGTTGGTTGAGGTGTTCTAGATTTCAAGAAAGCTGCAATATTGTTCACTATATCTATGGCTATCGGAGCTTTTGTTCAGGGATACATGGTTACTGTAACTCTTGGCAAAGGTGTTGTACCTAATATAAGAGTTTATGAAGGTATTGTAGCTAGTGTTGCTACGATTATATGGATAGCTATCGCTACTATCAAAGGTATGCCTATCTCAACTACCCAGAGTATTGTTAGCGGTGTTATTGGTGTAGGTTTATTCAGATTCCTAGTGAAAGGTATATGGTGTTTAAATCTAGGTGTAGTATGGAGGATTATATTGAGCTGGGTTTTATCGCCTTTAACAGCTATACTAATAGCTTAGGCAACATGTTCGCTGCCCCTAAGGTATGGTAGTAAGCTATCTCTTAAGGTGGTTAAAGCTTTAGCTATCTCAACCCTGATTTTCACAGCTTATTCTTTCGGTGCTAACGATATTGCTAATGCTATAGGTGTTTACGTAGCTTCTCTACTAGCAAGATACGGTTTACCTGATACCCAAACACGACTACTTTTAACAGCTTATGCTGTTCTAGTGATTGCTTTAGGAGGGTTTATAGCTGGGAGGAAAGTTGTTGAAACTATTGGTTTCAGGATCACAAGGTTAACCCCATTACTATCGATACCCGCTAATACCGATGGTATAACTGTGTGGTTATTTACAACAGTACCGTATATACTCTTCGGCTACGGAATGCCTATATCAACAACATACGCAGCTGTAGGAGCTGTGATAGGGATAAGGCTAGCTCGTTACGGACGCAACGGGCTCTCGATAAAACAGTTATCATGATAATATCGAGCTGGGTATTTACACTACCTCTAGTAGCCTCTATAAGCATAGCTATAGCATATATATTCAAGATATTCAACATAATGTAGCGCGATATCCTCTACAGCTGCTCCAATATCTTCCTCTTCTTCTCGTTGTACTCCTCCTCAGTCAGTATACCTGCATTCCTCAACTCCTTCAACATCTTTAAAAGAGTTAGAGGATCTCTCCTCCCCTCGACAACCTCTGGAACAGCACCTTGCATAATCTGTTTCGCACTTCGTACAATAATTTCTCTAGGTTTAAACAACGTTATCTCTTCACTAAACATGTGTCTCTTCTTAACCATGATCGGAGGTTCTATAGCTATACTCTTCAAAACATTGTATACAGCTGTAATTGCTTTCCTAGATTCTTCCTTATCCATCCACGTAAGCTCAACCTTGCCACCATCCTCGATCTCTAAGACAAACCTTGCCGCGAAAATCCCTATACGACAGTAGATCTTCTCAAGTTTTTCGAAAGGTATAGACTTCATCTCGTATCGACCGAGAACCTTTTCGTCGAAATATATAACTCTTCTATCTGTTACAATAAACCATTTAGGTTTCTCTAAAGCTAACCTCTTCCTAATAGCGAACAGGATATTCTCACCTTCTTCAAGATTCTCCTCTAAACTCTTGGGTATGTTAACCATATAACGAAACCTCTGTGTTTCGTATACAGGTGCAGATCTTTTATAACAGGTTCATATCGTTATATAATCTTCTTACGAAAAGCTTTTTAACCAGTATAGATATAGTATTACTTGGAGTATTACCTAGATAGAGTTACATATTAGATATACGTAAAATTATTTCATCTTGGAATTAGGTATAATGCTTGCCTCCTAATATAGTGTAATCCATGTAGATAGAAATCCATGGATATAACGATGCAAAGATTTGACGAGGTGAAGTATATGACGTTCCCAACTATATATAGAATCTCTTGTGAAGAGCTTTGTAGAAGAAGAGCTGAACTTGAGAAAAGCTTGAACAACAACGTAAATTTCGATATAGATAGATGTGTAAGGATTTGTAGAGAGCTTACAGGAAATCGACAACCTTCTCCTCACGCATAAGATAAACTGAAAATCTTCTAAACATACTTTCTAAACCTAGATTACGCTATGAAGATACGTAGAGTTGTTATAGATAGAGATATCTGTAGGAATTGCGGTTTCTGTAGCTTTGTAAATACATGTTACTCGTTGAGTAGATGTGTTGGTTGTTTATCTTGTTTCTATGCATGTCCTTACAACGCTCGTAAAGTTGTTATCGAAGATACTACCCCTAGGTATGTGAAGATATATGTTGATGGTATAGAATTCACTGTTCCCGAAGATATGACTGTTGCCGAAGCTTTAAAGAATTTCTGCGGCTATATCTTCAGCGATATAGATGGTAAGAAACCTTCTATAGCATGTGGTACTGGAGGTTGCTGGGCATGCGCTCTTGTAGTTGACGGCGAGCTTAAGAGAACATGTATAACACCTGTTAGAGATGGTATGAAGGTGGAGACAGATATCGAGAAATTCAAACCTTTGAGAATTGTCCACGGACCATCGCCTCACACAGTAGGTGGCAAAGCTACACCTTGGTGGGAAGTTAACTACGTAAACTATGTCGAGGCAGCTATATGGGTTGCTGGATGCAATCTTAGATGTCCACAGTGTCAGAATTACCATGTTACGTACGACAACATCTCTATACCTATGACACCTGAAGAAGCTGCTGTAGCTGTTGTTGAATGTCATAAGAGGTACAATACCAAGGGTATAGCTGTAAGCGGTGGTGAACCTACAATTAATAGGAGATGGCTTGTAGAATTTTTTAGAGAAGTCTCGAAGAAGGTGAAGCCCAAGGTTAGAAGACACCTTGATTCTAATGGAACTGTTCTAACACCTGATTATATAGATGAGATTGTTGAAGCTGGTTGTAATAATATAGGTGTTGAACCTAAGTGTCTCTATGTAGATACCTATATGAAGATAACAGGTATCGAGAATAGAGATCTAGCTAAGAAATATCTTGAAACTTCTTGGAGAGCTATAGAGTATATCTACGAGAATTACAGCGATAGGGTCTACCTAGGGGTTGGTCTTGTGTATAACAAAACATTGGTATCACTAGATGAGATAGCTGAAGCTGGTAGGAAGATAGCTTCTATAGATAGAAAGATACAGGTAACAGTTCTAGACTACTTCCCAGCGTTCAGAAGAAGAGATATCAAAAGACCAACGGTTTGGGGAATGCTAGAGGTTAAGAAGGTTCTCGAAGATCAAGGACTTGAAACAGTTATTGTGCAAACAGTTGCAGGTCATATAGGTCCTAAGAACTATAGAATGATTGAGCTCTAAACATTTGCAGAGATTAGTTTATGCAGAGCATCGGGGATCAGGATAAATATAAGTGCTCCGCAACCTCTACATATATTCGTAAGCTCTATACCTACAGCACTACCTGCTTTCAACTTAATATTTCCACCACCTATTAACTCACTCACTAAACTCTCAATACTAGGTGCATGACCTACAAGAACAGCGCTATCCACTACCCCCAGCTTAAGCAGGTTCTCTACAGATATTTGCCCAGGTCTAAGATAATCAGTTACAACAACATCAACACCATGGATACTAGCTATAATCTTAGCTGTTTCAACAGCTCTCAACAACGGAGAGGTATAGATTTTAGAAGGTTTCCACGGAAGTGCTCTAGCTACAACCTCAACATCTCTCCTACCCTTCTCAGTTAACCTCCTCTCCTCATCGCCCTGACCAGGCTTCCTCTCCTCAGCTTCCCCATGCCTAAAGATAACAATCTTCATAAAACTGCCCACCATAAATAGATAGTTAGAATATACAACAATTAAAACTATTCTCAAAATAATCTCGAAGTAGCAAAGATTTCATACATCAATTCATCACCAGCTCTGTACCGTAGTCAGCTACGATGAACCCATTAATTAACTTAGTACACCATAATATAGAGGTATATCTCTAGACTTACTAGAGATAGAACCTTGTCTAAGTCTTTTCCCTGTTCTCCTCCAACCTTCTTCCTCTTCTGTTCCTCAAGCTTCCACCTCTGTGTTCTAGCAATTACATACAGTACGTATGCTCTTACTCAGAACTCAAACACTAGTTTATCTCCATTCTCTACTGTAAGCTTATCAGCAATCTCATCAATTTTCTCGAGGATAGATATAGAGATTTGTATGCTAAGATAAATAAGTAGAATCTTTTCGATAAATATCGAAATCTTAAATATGTAGATGAAAACTATAGTAGATAACCAGTAATAGGAGGTAAAGTGGTATTGCAACATTTTATTGCTGTGTAAAACAATGTTTACCTCAGCTAGGAAAACGGTTAACTTTTTGTTAAAGAGCTTTAACTATGTTATTGAGGATACTAAGTTTATTAATGGTTTTATGTATTTCTAAGACTTGGTTATTAGGATGTCTTTGAGT
>JAJHRF010000020.1 GCA_020832925.1 Desulfurococcaceae archaeon
AATGTTTACCTCAGCTAGGAAAACGGTTAACTTTTTGTTAAAGAGCTTTAACTATGTTATTGAGGATACTAAGTTTATTAATGGTTTTATGTATTTCTAAGACTTGGTTATTAGGATGTCTTTGAGTTGGTGGCATAGGTACTGGATATTCAGATCTCTTGGTAGAGTAGATGTTGATTCCGATGAATATGAACATTATCTTGAAGATATGTGGCGATCTCTATCTGTAGTTCACTCTCCATTCTCTAGCATAGTAGATCAGCTAATTGAGATGATTAAGTATGAGATTATCCAGATGGATGAAGAAGGTTACGATGTATCTGATGCTAGAGAAAGTTTTGAGAAATTGCTTGAGAAAAGCGTGGATGTAGATCAGCTAGTTGAATTCTATAGTTCTCTTAAGGATTGTTCAAAGAAATATAGTTACCCATATATTGAACCTATTGAGTATAAGGATATAGTTTCTGAGAGTGGTGAGGAGGATATCTACGGTATTAAGTTATCTGATGAAGAGCTTTACGATAAGGTTTACGGTGGTTGGCTTGGTAGATGTGCTGGTTGTATGCTTGGAAAACCTGTTGAAGGTTTTACTCCGAGATTGATACGTACATGGCTTAGTGTAGCAGGTGAGGATTTTCTAAACGATTATTTCCCAGATATAAAGTTAGAGGATATACCTAAAGATAGAAAACTGCTTTTGAGAAGAGTCGAAGATATACATAGATGGTTTATAGAAAGAGGTAGAGGTATTTTAAGAAATCAGATAAGCTGTGTTGTTCGTGATGACGATATCGATTACACAATACTAAATCTACATATTGTAAAAACACACGGTCTTAATTTTACAACACTAGATATAGCTAATACTTGGCTTCACATGATTCCCTACTGCCAGGTATATACAGCTGAGAGAATTGCTTATAGAAATCTTGTAAACGGTATTCTACCTCCCAGAACAGCTACCTATATGAATCCATTTAGAGAATGGATAGGTGCTCAGATAAGAGCTGATCTATGGGGATACATATCGCCTGGTTTACCAAGAATAGCAGCTGAGTATGCTTATAGAGATGCATCTTTATCGCATGTTAAGAACGGTATCTATGGAGAAATGTTTATAGCTGCAATGATTAGTTCTGCTTTTATTTTAGAAGATATATACGATGTTGTTGAAGCTGGTCTCTCAGTAATACCTAAGAGATCTAGGTTAGCAGAAGCTATTAGAGATGTTGTTAACTGGAGTAGAGAATCTAGAGATTACTGGGAAACGTATAAAAAGATAATAGGTAAGTACGGTCTCTATAACCCAGTGCATACAATAATTAATGCAGCGATAGTTACAGCATCTCTACTACATGGATACCCAGACTACGGGAAAGCAATAGCTTTAGCAGTTATGAGCGGTTTCGATACTGATTGTAATGGAGCTACAGCAGGCTCAATAATGGGCGTTATGCTAGGTGCTAAAAAGTTGTATAAAGATTGGAGTAGATGGGTAGAACCGTTACACGATATAGTTGAAAGCTATGTAATAGGCTATAACGGTGTAAAGATAAGTGATTTAGCAAAACAAACAACATATATAGTATATAGCTAAAAACAACATAGAGTTACACAAAGATCAACAGGATACCTGTTGATATAGCAATAGCATTAATACGTAGATATACCAACGACAGAACTGTAGATAGTAACTATACATTAGGGTATCCTTATTGAGTATACATATCCTAGGTAATACCATTACAAATCTTAGAGATTTGTTAATAGCTTTCTCTAAACTGTATAGAGATGACCCTAGACCTCCGCATTCCTACCTTGTATACGATCTTCTGTATGAACCTGAGAATACAGAAGTTATAGCTAGAATCTCTTCAGGTAGAGATGTAGAATCTTATGTACTTATTTGGAGAAGTTCCCAGGTATATGCTGTACATCTATGGGGTGGTTCTGATAGTTGTGATCTTCTTAACTACGTGGTTGTAGAACCTCGTAGGTTTACCAGACTTGTTGTAGAGCTTTATAACGATGATGAGGAGCTGATTAGATGTGTAGTTAAGCGTTTGGTAGAACTAGGGTTTAGAAAAATAGATGTTAGGAGGTACCACGATATGGTGTGTACTGAGGAAATGTTTAAACCTAGTGAAAATGAGTATCTAACTACAAAGCTTAGCCATGGATATGCAGAACTGTTTAGTGATTATATGAGGTTTAGAGGTATAGAGTTATCTCTTCAAGAAGCTCGTGATCTGCTTATGAAGAGGATCTACTACGGGGTTATTATAGGTAATGAAATTGTTTCAGCTGGAGCTATATGTACTAAACTTCCGGAGATCTACATGGTATGCGATGTATATACAAAACCTAGTTTCAGAGGTAGAGGATACGCTAAAGCAGTGGTATCAGCTATAACAAGGATAGCTATAACCTCAAACGCTAAGGCATGGCTAAACGTAGAGATAGGCAATGAACCTGCTATAAAAGTTTACACAAAACTAGGTTACAGAGTTGTAGATACAAGACCATGGATTATAGCATACCCATAGACATATATGTACACGATTAAGTTATCTTCATAAGGTAAGAGGTGAAGCTACGTCCTCATTCTATCTCGATGATAATGAACGTAGATTGATGAAAAGTGCTGAACTTACTCTAGAATCTGCTAAAAGAGATCTCGAATTCGGTGATTATAGCTGGACATGTTTTAAAACTCACCAAGCTGTAGAAAAAGCTTTAAAAGTTTTCTACGGGGTTTAGGGAGGTCTAGACCAGGTCATTCTCTAGCATATCTACTCAAATACATATCAGAAATCCTTAGCGAGAAACCTCTTAACGATATAGAATATGCGTGTAGTTTTCTTGATAAATATTATATACTTACTAGGTGTCCTGATGCATGGGTTAAAGGTATTCATGAAGAATATTTTACTCAAGGAGAAGCTGAAGAAGCTATAAAACCTGCTTTAAAAATTATTGAATAGGTTAAAGAGCTGTGGGAAAAAATTGTTGAAGAAAGGTTGAGAGAAAGGAAGCTATTAGAGAAGCAAAAGAGTTTACCTTATGCATATCTAGAAAACTAGGTAAATTAATAGCAATTCTCTTCGGAAGCTATGCTCGTAGAGATTTTAATATATGGAATGATATAGATATCCTCGTAATTACAGAGAATCTCCCTAGAAATCCTTTAGAAAGACTTGATCTAATCACTGAATGCTTAAGGTTATACCCAAGAGTTGAACCCATAATTATAACAATCGAAGAATTTATCAAGAAGAGAGATAGAGATCCAGCTATTATAGAAGCTTTTCAGAAAGGGATAATGTTAATCGATACTCTTGGTCTAAGTAGAATTCTTCTAAAAATAGCAATACACAGATTTAATCTAAACCTCAGCCATATTCAAAACTCTATCCATATATTCAATTGTAAAACGTGACCAGAACACTTATATATCTAGTTGTATACCAAGTTTTTAATGCTGAGATAATGGTTAACAAACAAATCAAGGAGTTAAAGAGATTAGTGGATTCCATATGTACTGAGTATAACGCTATGTGTTTTACAGATATAACCGATCCTGAAGATCTTGAGAAAATACTTCTCTTCATCGATACATGGGTTGAGAGTTTTTACTATGTAGAACCTATGCTATGTATTAATGATGTTGAATGTGTTGAAAAGAATTTTGATATGCATGGAGAGGTACTGAATCTAGCTCTTAAAGATGAGTATATAATAAATCTAGATGAACAATTATTCAGGAGAACAGTAGAGAAATTACTTGAACTTCATTATACAGAATCTATACTTAACTTAGGGTTCACATTGTCATCAATACGTTTTTAGCTATAAATAACTCTCTGTTAACAAATAACTGATGAGGTGGAGATATTTGAGATCTATTCTGCCTGAGTACCTCTATAGTCCTAGGTATGGACCTGAGTGGGGTAGTGGAGGAATCTTTGGGTTAAAGTATCACAGAGGAGTACTATACTATACGCTTGCCTTTGAAGCTATTGCGCATTTCGTACATGTTAAGGATGGCTATGTTAAGAGGTATCGATTCGAGTTAGTAGGCCCTTTACCGACATCTGGTGGAGATACTTATAACGCTGTTGAAGTTGTTGATAATGTTATATACTTCGGTGGATGGGTTCACGCACCTGCTATTTATAAAGGTAGAGAGAAAGGGTTGATGGCATCGATATCTTTCGTCAATAAGTATAGCCATGTACATGCCTACGATGTATACGAAGACAGTGTTAAGCTCCTATGGAGAGAAAGTCTTCACCATGAAACTGATTGGGTTGGCGAAATATCTGAGATAGTATACGACGAGGTTAACGATAGACTTTTACTTGCTAGAGCTGATGGTATGGCTAACCTAGGGGTGTACCAGATAGATAGGAAAGGTGGAAACTATAGACAATTATCTCAGAAACCTGCATTGAAAGGAGCTATACTCTACGATCATGTATGTTTCGATATATTGGAGAGCTGGGTTCAAGGGGTAAGCGGGGTTCAGTGTCTAGATATAGTTGAAGGGAGGGTTAAGTATCTATACTTCGGCGATATATCTAAAAGATCTATAGATGGAGAGGGGGTTCTGTGGCCGTTAACAGGTGTAGCAGCCTCTGCTTACGGAAGATTCTTCTTATTTGTTAGAGGTGGTGTATTCGTTGGCAATCCTATCGATGAGAGTATCGAGGAAGTTAAGTTTGTGAGGTTATTTGATTTCGTGAAATCTGGTTACAATGCTAGAAGAACTATGGCTAAACCTGTTGGTGGAGGGATCTTAGTGGCGTTCAATGCTTTCACAGAAAGTATTATTAAACCTGCCAGTGAGTTCGAGAAGATTCTGTTTACAGCTACACATACTATAGTAGCTCCAAGTCTTTTAGTATACATAACACCTCCAACAGCTAGAATTGTTAGTGTTTTCGGTGCTAGGGTTACAGGTATAGAGGTTATAGGGGATGAGATACTACTCGCCTGCAACACTATGGCTAATACAGGTAGATACGATGCACAACCAATAGATGCTGGATACAGATCAATAATATCTATACCGACATCTATACCCTATTCCCAGCCACCCTCAGTAAGAATAAGTGTTAGAGGTATACAGGTAGAGGATAAGGTATTTGGAGGAATACCGTTAACAGGTTATAAAGAAGCTAAACTAGTTATAAACAGCTCGAAAAGCAATACATTAACAATCTACGAATACGACCTCAGTTTATCACCACAAGAAGCATCGAAAGATATTGAGAAGATTAACCCAGGTAAAAACGTTATTGATCTCCATAGATACGGAAACTCTATAGTAGCGTTTAAACTAGGGGAACCGGATCCGAAAGCAGTTATACGTATAGATCTTATGTAGAGATACCTTCTAATCCAAAATATTGAGATACACATTTTTATCCATGTTATTCTCTACAGAAAGCCTCCATATTAGATGGTGAAGGTGAGACATCTTTTCTAGGTTTTATAGATCCTTCATTTATTCTTTTTAAAGCTATTGAAAGAGGTTGAGCATCGAGAGCTATCGTTGTTGTGTAAACAGCTAAACCTGACCATTTTCCCCATCTAGATCTCAGAAAAACTTCTACAACTTTCTCTTTCTGTTCAACTCCGTAAATTTTTGAAATAATAGCTGTAACCCATTTATCTACAGGTGGAAGACTATATCTCTTGAAAGCTAGTATAAGTGTTAACCTAGCTACATAGCTACCAACATGTGGTATATTCATCAATTCTTTCTCTATATCGTTATCAGGTAAATTCCTCAGTTTCTCATAGTCTAGAACACCTTTAACAATAGCTTCAGCTGTTCTTAGAATACCTTCAGCTCTAAAACCAACACCACTCACAACAAGCTTACTAGGTTCACTCAACACTTCTTCAGGTGTAGGAGGTCTCAAAACCTTCGTATCTCCAACCTCTACAACCCTCCCATAAGCTTTAACAATGTTATGCAGAAGTCTCCAACCTTGTTTAAATGAAGCAGCTCTTTGACAATGAGCAACAAGTAAACCCCACCACAGATCAGATGCCCTAGGTCTCCAACCTCTAAACTCTTCAGCAAAACCTTTTAAAAGAGGATCTCTAGAAGCTAAGATGAAGAACTCCTCCAGATCTTCATCCAACCCTAGAACCCACCTAAGCTTATCAACATAATCAATACTGCAATTCTCAGCGTATATCTTGTAACAACCGTTTATATCAACAACAACTACAACATCTCTACCTAGAAATATATAGCTTTGTAAACCGTTAAACCAGTAACAAAGATTGTAGATACTCAGCGTTCTCTGGTAATCGATATTATCTGGAAAACAATTGTTTTCACAAAGCTTCAACATATCTAGTCAACCGAAATAAGATTATGTAGAATATTTTATTAGCATATCTTGTCTCTAGATTGAACTACAAGACCTCTTACTCAGGGATAGAGATTTTAATAGAGGTATTTTGTGTTAATTATTGGTGACCTTATGTTTGAGGATCTAGAAGTAAATGTTTTGAATACTGTGGAACAGAGTTATAGAAAGTACATACGTTTACTAGCTGATTTTGTTGCTATAGATACTACTTCTGCTATTAGAAGTAGTAGCGAGATGATGGAAGGAGCTCGTTTCGTATCATCGATACTATCAGAGATTGGTTTTCGTACAGAAGTTAAAAGCTATGGTGGACACCCTGTCGTTGTTGGAGAGATAGGTGAAGGACCTATATCGATACTCATGTACAACCACTACGATGTTCAGCCAGCAGATCCTCTAGAACTTTGGGATTCACCTCCTTTCGAACTTGTGGAGAAGAATGGCAAGCTTTTTGGTAGAGGTGTATCCGATAATAAAGGAAACATCATTGCAAGATTAGCTGCTATCGATACCTTGAAACCTTACCTAGATAAACTTGGAGTTAAAGTTAAATGGGTTATAGAGGGTGAAGAAGAGATAGGATCTCCGACATTTCCTAGGGTTGTTGAAGATCTTAGAACATGGCTGAAAGCTGATGGTGGTTTCTGGGAATCAGCATCTATAAATAGGAAGGGGAGGCTCCAGATACCTCTAGGTTTCAAAGGCATGCTATACATAGAGATAGTTGTTAAAGGTACTTGTAGAGATGTTCATAGCGGTTATTCACCTATAATCCCTAACCCGATCTGGTGTTTAACATACTTGTTATCCTCTATAAAGAGCTGTGATGGCAAGGTATTAATAGATTGGCTTTACGAAGATATCGATATCTATCCAGAAGCTGTTGAGCTCCTCAAAGAGGTAGATTTAGAAGAGTTGAACGAGCTGAAAACGATGCTCTGTATAGACAAGTTTAATAAAGGTCTAGAAGGTTTCGAAGCTCTGAAAACACTATACCTATCGCCATCAGTAAACATTTCTGGGATATATGGAGGTTACATAGGTAAAGGATCTAAAACAGTTATACCGTCTACAGCAGGTGCAAAAATCGATATAAGGCTAGTCCCTAACCAGAACCCTAGCAAGATTCTAGAGAAATTCAAACAACACGTGAAGAGCTTAGGTATAGAGAATTTCGAGGTGATTCTCCATGGAATGTATCCAGCAGGTTATACAAAACCAAACGAAAATATAGTTATAGCTTCTGTTAAAGCAGCTGAGAAAGTATATAAAACAAAACCCCAGTTAATTCCATTATCATCAGGCTCAGGACCATTCTACTACATAGCTAACTACATTGGAACACCATTAACAGGCGCAGGTATAGGTTATTACGATTCAAGGGTTCATGCACCAAACGAAAATATTAGGATTGAGGATTTCATCAAAGGAGTAAAACATGTGATGTTAACGATAATAGATTTTATTAGATTAGCTAAGAATACAAAATAGATTTCTAAAAATACTTCGATAGAGGAGATATAAAGAATTATACTACGTTAATTTTCTTAGTGTAATACTATTGAGATACATATAAAGTCTAAGAATGTAGTCAATTATAATGTTTTAGGTAGTTCTATGTTTAATTCTTTAGCTATTTCTGTTAACATTTTCCATGTATTTATATCTATTGGTATTCCATTTCTTAACCGTTCTTCATAAACTCTATCTTCAGGTTCTCCTGGGAGTAGTACTTCGTTAAATCCTTGTGCAGGTTTGCAACTCTTTATTATCTTGATAAGTGTATCTATATCCCTTAGGTATTCGTTGTAATCTCTAAACATTGCCGGGTCTATAGCTAATACGAAGAAACCTCCTTGTGTTGAACCATGTAGAACTATGTATTTACTTAATTGTCCTCCTATTAATATACTTGAAAATACTTCAACAGTTAACGAAAATGCATAACCTTTATATCCACCGAATGGGAGTAATAATTGTGCTTCTTTAGGATCTGTAGTAGGTCTACCGTTCTTTGTTAATGCTACACCTTCAGGTATTTTCTCACCTTTTAAAGCTGCTAACAAAATTTTGAAATGCGCCATAGCGCTTGTAGCCATATCTATAACTATTGGTTTAGATGATGTTGGGAAAGCTATGCTTATAGGATTAGCCCCAAACACAGGGTCTATACCTCCCCAAGGAACAACTAATGCAGGGCCATTAGCAGTTGCTAAACCTATTAAGTTATTATTAGCTATTTTTAAGGTGTAATAAGCTAGCATACCTACATGACCTAGATTCTTAACACCTACAGCAACTAATCCAGCAGATCTACACTTCTTTATAGCTATATCTGTAGCTTTGGTAGCTATAGGTATTCCCAAACCACCTCCACCATCGATAAGAGTTATAGTCATATTTTCTCTAATAATCCGAGGTTCAGAGAATGGTTTTACATAGCCTTTCTTAATACCTTCGATATACACAGGGATTCTTATCACACCGTGGGAATCAACACCTCTTAGATTAGCCAACACCAAGTGGTCAGCAATTATATCTGCAGCATCTTTAGGAACACCGTATTTTACAAAACATTCGGAAGTAAATCTGCGTAATTCATCAGTAGAAACCCTAACGTATTCAACCATAGAGTTCCCACCTAGTATTACAACTATGTTGAAAAGTTTAAAATATATTATCGTATCTCTAAAATTCTTTGAATTATATTATCATCTGCGCTTCTTATCTATTTTCCAATGTCTTAAGAATATTATGATAAGAAATCCAAAGATTATACCATGCCAAAATCCGAGGAATAATATATACGCTATTAATGATAGTATATCTGATGTAAATATAGCGTATCCAGTGTACTCTAAGTATTTATATGTAAATAATTCGTGAGGTAGTCCACAGATAAGGTAAACAGCTACTCAATAAGTTATAGTAGAAAGTAGTTTGTATTTTGCAAATGTGGGAACCAGGAATAGATCGTATAGAAATCCTAAAAATCCATACATCGAAGTTTGAATCAATACGTAGACTACATATGTTAGCGTATATAGAAATACTTTAGTTATCTAAGTACATAATAAGATAAATGTCTTAGGGAAATCGTTGATAGGTGGAGACCACAGAATGGAGGTATATTTAAAACATTTTTCACTTAAATATATTCTACAGTTTAATTATACCGAGGAGGTAGAGCCGCAATAGTACTGTAAACACTATCCAGAAGACCAGGGCATATCCTTGTCATACCAGTAATACTGTTTTCGGCTTAATCTCTTTAGGTATTTTTAGCCATGTATATAGAATTGTTATTTGTCCAGCAGGTAATAAAGATACTACGATAACAGGTCCTAGAAGTATAAACTAGATAGGTGGTGCAACTCACATCATTATCATAGGTGTTATCCCATTTACTATAACGAATAGATGGTGTATGATGGTATATACTTCTAAACGTTTTAAGACGATAGATTGCTAACCAGTATGTAGCTAACCATAAGATTATGGTGATAGTTGTACAGAGAATTCCTGTAGGTGTTGTTGTAAACGGCTAAGAATATCTAGTATCTTCTTCGCAACATATCCTTAAAACTTAGGATAAAATCTGCAGGATATCTCGATGTTCAATCTTATGCACTCAGTACTGTTGTATTAAGTACAATTACCGCGAAGAATATGAAGAGGTAGTAACCGATGTCGTCTATCAATACTCTAAAGTATTCTCCTTGAGCTGTGACAGTAGCGAATCTGGTTGAGGCGATACCTCTTGGGAATAGTATACAACCTGTTAAATACATAAATATAGAGTATCCATAGAGTACTAGAGGTAGATATATACCTAATAGATCTTGGATAAGCACTTTGTTCCAAAGCTTTAGCTCCGCAAATCCTCCAGAACCAGTGTAATCAAATAACCATACTTTACCTAAACACTCCATTAAAGCACTTCTATACTCACTTTTACCACGAACAACTATACCAGTAATTTTCTAGCTTTGGTAGTGGATCAGGAACTTTCACAATTTTATATTCTTCGCCAAGAATTCGATAGAATTCGATAGTTTCCTTACTTCTCTAGATATACACCATCTATAAGAATTCCTATATATTATGTGTTAATAAAGCTTTATTAATTCTTCACATCAATATGTACATCCATGGGGGACTGTATGTCGGGACTTAAAAAACTTCTGAAAGAACATAAGGTAACATTAGGAACTTGGATTACTATAGCTCATCCAGATGTTGTTGAGATACTTTCAACGTTGCCCTTTGATTGGTTTATATTTGATATGGAGCACGCACCTCTAGATGTATTTACCCTAGAGTTCATGGTTATGGGGGTTAGAGGGAGTGATATAACCCCTATTGTTAGAGTTCCTTGGAATGATATGGTTGTGATTAAGAGGGTTCTAGATATAGGGTTTAAAGGGGTTATGGTTCCCCTTGTGAGTAGTCGTGAAGAAGCTGAACTAGCTGTTAAATACTGTCTATATCCACCTAGAGGTGTTAGAGGTGTTGCTCCTAGAAGATCTACTATGTATGGAGCTATCAACTTCTTAGACTATTACCAGAGATTTGAACGTGAAGAACTCGTTATAATTATTCAGATAGAGACTGAGAAAGCTTTAAGAAATGTTGAAGAGATAGCAAATGTTGATGGTGTTGATGTGCTTTACGTAGGACCTCTAGATTTATCAGTAAATCTAGGAATACCAGCTCAATTCGACCATCCTAAGTTTATAGAAGCTTTAGAAAAGATCTTAAATGTTTGTAAGAAATACGATAAAACCCCTGGTATCCATGCTGATAGTATTGAGTTAGCGAAGAAGTATATATCTACGGGTTTCCGATTCATTACATTGATGAGCGATGTCAATGCATTGAAATCCTTCTTCATACCGATACTAACAGAGCTTAGAAAAGAAATACAGAGATAGCCATGTAGATATGGAGAAGCTAAGAAAATACTTAATAATCTAGTTCTTCGACAATAATGCTCAATAATGAAAACTTTAATCCTTATTTTAGTAAAAAGTTTCGGTCTAGAAAGGTGGTTTTCTGGGACTTCGTGGATAAACTACTACTCCATCTATTGGTTTTTCTTGGAGATAGCTCTCTATAGCTTCTACAACTGCTTCATCCATACCTTTTAACGATTCGTATGTATATGCAGCTATATGCGGTGTTATTATTACGTTCGGGTATTTCAGTAATCTGTGGTCAGGGCCTATAGGCTCTCCTTCAACTACATCTGCTGCATATGCTGCTACAGTTCCATTCTCTATGAATTCGCATAGAGCATCTTCATCTACAAGTTCTCCTCTAGCTGTATTGACTATTATAATACCTTTCTTTGCTTTACTAAGAATATCCCTGTTTATCATGTGGTAAGTCTCGTTTGTTAGTGGTGCGTGAAGTGTTACTATATCGCTTACTTCTGCAAGTTCTTCTAGTTTCGATACATATCTATAGCCTAGTTGTTCAACTTTTTCTCTAGGTATATAAGGATCGTAGACAACTATTTTAGCGCCGAAGCCTTTCGATAGTATTTCTGCTACTCTAGACCCTATATTACCTAAACCTACAATACCTACTGTAAGAGATTTCAATTCTTTACCTATGAACTTAGCTCTATCACCCCATCTACCTTGTTTAACAGCTTCATAAGATTGTACAACGAATCTTAATGCACTTAGCATTAAGGCTATCGTATGTTCAGCTACAGATTCCCTCTCTCTCCAGCCAGGAACCCTAGCAACAATAACACCAAATTCTTCAGCAGCTTTAATATCTATATTATCGTAACCTATACCATGTCTAACAATCATAACAACATCTTTGTTGTACTCGAAGAATTCTCTATCGTAGTAAGGTGTAACACTAGCTATTATGAAGTGGTATCCGCTAAGAGCATCTGCTAACTTCTTACCTCTGAAATCTTTAGGAACCTCAATCCTCTGAACATCGCCAATCTTCTTAAGTCTCTCAATAGCGTTTGTATATATTCCGAAGGATTTCGAGTTAACTATAGCTATCCTAATCATATCTTAATAGCCTCTAGAATCTCTACAACAAGTTTATAAGCTTCATCAACAAGTTTCTGATCTAGATCGTATACAAGGTGTCTCGGTGGATAGCCTGATCTGATATTCCTCCTCTTCATTAACTCCCTTAACGCTTCCTGAGTCTCCGGAGTAAGTTTGCTTAAGATCTTACGTAACTGATTTAATTTAAACTGTATTTCGAGAGCTCTACGGTAAGAACCTTCTTTAACAGCTTTGTATAGAGCTACAGCAGCTTCTGGTACAAGGTTCGAAATTCCGCATATATGTGCTGGTGCACCTACTATAAATGTATAGAACATGAAGCTATCTCCACCACCAGCTATAAAGTATCTATCTCCAAATCTTTTAACAAGCTCTAGAAGTTGATCAACATCTCTACTAGTATCCTTAATACCTACAACATTCTTAACTCTATCCACTATAAACTGGAAATCATCAGGAGTTATATTGTATCCTTGACGACCTGTGTTATTGTATATCAATATATTTAACTCTGTTTTCGAAGATATATAGCTATAGAATTCAGCTAAACCTTTTCTCGAAGGTTTATGGTATATAGGGCCAACAACGCTTACCTCTTTATACCCCATATCACGTAATTTCTTACCGAGATCAACTATGACATCAAGTGCTGAACTACCTATATGTGGCAACAAATACATACTCGATGGTGCAGACTCTAAAGCTTTCTCAAAAACTTTCAACCTTACTGAAGCTGGTAAAACTACACCTTCACCGTAGGTACCAGTTAGATAAAGACCTGAAACACCATTCCTATACTGAAACTCTATAAGTTCCTTCAAACACTCAACACATAGATCACCATCACTATTCAGAGGTGTTACAAGAGCTGTTATAATACCCTCTACTCTCAAAATCTTCACCTCTTACAAACAGTAAAGAGAACAGATTTAAATAGCTTATTGATAGTTTATTGAGGGATTTCTGTGTTCAAAAGTTTTATCAATTCCTTAGCGATAATTATCTTAGCAATCAATTGAAAGTTTATTCAATCTTTAGTTGATTACAGATGTATCCCTGAATAGATGAGGGGATCTATGAACTAAGCCCAAGGGAACCCTTACCCTTCATGAAGGGGGAGGTCAGAGAGTACTTTAAGGTGATTTGAAGTAGTTGATGATGTTTGTAAGATATTCTTTAAATATTTTGTATGAGAAGTTTAAACGTTCTTTCAATTCATTAACAGGTTTTACCGATGTTTTAAGTATTTTTCTAGATATCTCTACAACTCCATCACTATTTAATATACCTAGAGCTTTTAATGCTATCAATGTATTACCTAGATGTGTAGCATCTATGAATTCTGATACGAATAACTCTTTATTGAGTGCTGTTGCAAGAAGTAGCTGTGTTAATGGTATTGAGAGTATTTTACCACCTCCAACAACATAGTCGTAATCTAGACCAGCATTCTTCAAGATATCGTCTGAGTATTTCAGTAGAAGTATAAATCCCTCTATAACAGAAGCTACGATATCTTCAACTGTATGCTGTGCTTTTATACCGAGTATAGAGATTCCTGATTCGAATGAGAGTTTCATTAAACGTTCAGGGTATAGCAACGGTATAGTTATTGGGAGAGATGATTTGAGGTAGTCCTGGGGCTTAATCTTGTAAAGGTAATTGATTATATCTTCAAGTTTAAGTTTGAAAATTTTTACTAGATGTTCAAATACAATGCCACAGTTATTCCAAGCTATTCCCGGAACCCATGAACCTCTATAGAGATAGTATGTCTGTATAGACATATACTCACTTCTATCGATAACACAAGCTCTACTCACAATTCTCAACATACTACTTGTGCCCATATTAACAACAGCTACACCTTCTCTACCACCAGTTAAACCGAATATCATAGAACCTCCATCGTATAAACCTAAGATCAGCGGTATCGTAGTATCTAGCCCTACTTCTTTGGCAATACTAGGCTTGAGTTCTAATCTATAATCAGCTTCTTCTAGTTTCGGAAGTTTATTCTCATCTATACCTGCTAGTGTAAGTATATGGTCATCCCATCTAAGGTTGTATATGTTTAGTAATTGGTATGAACCGCTTGCTGAAGAGTAATCAGTTACAGGTTCGCCTGAGAGATATAGTGTTACTAAGGATTTTATATCGAGTACGAGATCTGATGAACTAAGTATCTCTGGATGATATTTAGCGAAATATAGTATTTTGGGGAGATTGTATATAGGTAGTAATGGGCAACCGGTTCTCTCGTAGATAATCTTTGTGTATGGTAGAAGTTCGGGTAGGATCTTCTCAGCTCTTCTATCAACCCATGTAATGATATTTGTTAAAGGACCTCTACCCCTATTCACGAAGATTAGCGAGAATAGATAAGATGAAAGAGATACGGCATCGATTTTCTTGTATATCTTAACGTAGTGTTTTATTATTTTAACCAGTTCATTCAGTACATAGTTAGGGGAATGCTCGTAAACAATATCGTTTACAATAGCTTGTTGAGGTATATCTATACTACTAACAATACGTAGAAAACCGCTGTCCTCAGCATACTCAACTATAGCAGACTTTATATACGTAGTACCTATATCTATAGATAGAACCTTCACAGCATCACCATCATTATTCGATATCTCTTCTTAAATCTATACCTATACAAGCTTATATAAGCTGAAATATGTAGAGGTGTTTAGGGAACCTCTTCAATATCTAGTGGTAGTAATGTTTGTAGGGATTGATATAGGTACAAGTTCTGTTAAAGTTGCTTTGGTTAATGATTATGGCGAGGTTGTTAAAGAGTACAATACAAGTATAGATCTTTTAATACCTGAGCAAGGTGCTGCTGAACATAATCTTCTAGAGATATATAGAGCTGTTTTTAATGGTGTTAAAACTGTTGTTAAAGGGTTTGAGAATAGAGTTGAAGCTTTATCTCTTAGTAGTTATCTTCATGGTGTTGCACTTCTCGGAAAATCTATGGACCCTCTAACGAATATCTATACACATCTAGATACTAGAGCTGGTAGATATCAGTATCTTGTTGAGGAAATGGGTAGAGAGGTTTATGAGAGAACAGGGTGTCCACAGATATTTGTCTACCCTTTAACTAAGCTTCTATGGCTTAGAGATGCTATGAAGATAGGTAGAGATACCAAGGTATCTTTTGTCAAGGACTATATAATCTATAGGTTTACAGGTAGCTGGGTTCTAGACTACGGTGTTGCATCGGGTACAGGTTTACTCAATATACGTAGCCTTAGATGGGATAGCTATGTACTTGGTATCAGCGGTGTTGATGAGGATATGCTTCCACAACTTGTAGAAGGAGCTAAGATTCTCGACTACATATCTATACCTGAACTAGGTTTAGATAAAGTTGCATTAGTACCAGGATCTTTTGATGGAGCTCTACAAAACATAGGTTACTCAGTATACGAAGATAGAGCTGTTCTTAATCTAGGATCTACAGCTGTTATAAGGATTCTAAAGAAAGATATTGTTGTAGATAGAGATAAGGAGATGAGGTTCTTCTGCTACTACGCAGCTGATGGTTATAGAGTTATCGGTGCAGCTTCTAACAACGGTATGACTTTTCTTGAATGGGTTAGAAGAAATATTGCTGGAGATAGAGATTGGGGTGAACTAAGTAGAGAAGTAGTGAACGTGAAACCTTGTAGTGAAGGAGTAGTAGTATTCCCGTTTATAGGTGGTGAAAGATTTCCATATAGAGATCCGTACCTAAGATTTACAGTACTAGGTATAGGCATAAACCATGAGAAGAAGCATATAGTGAAAGCCTCATTTGAAGGAGTAGGCTATATACTTAAAACAATAATTAAAGCATTAGAAGAAAACAACATCAGGTTATTAGAACTTCATTGCGGTGGTGGTGGTTGTAGAGTAGGAGAACTACTGAAAACTATCTCGAATATCTGCTGCAAAAATATCGTGGTATACGAAGAGAATATAGCGAAGATGGCGAGTATCTACGGAACTACAGTTATAGCTTTAAAAGCTCTTGGATATATCAACAATATAGATTCAGCTAAGATAGAAATAATCGATAGAGGGAGAGTAGATACTATAAAACCTAGAGAAGATCTTTGCAAAACTTATTCTAAATGCTACGAATTATTTGAAGAATTGCTAAAGAAAATAAGACAGGTATATAGATATACGTACTATAGTACATAACTTAACATAGAAGAATTCCTATCTCTTAAAACATAATACTGCACACGTTACAATATTTTCATTAAGATTTATTATTTCAGATCATGTTATCATATTTAGTTAAAGGTATTCGTTATGCATCCATTTGTTAAGCATTTCATAAACAGGACTATTGTATTGGTAGTAACTCTTTTCATAGCTTTTAACATAAGCTACTTTCTGTTAAGAGCTATCCCAACAAGTGCTGTTGATACAATGCTTAACGCGATAGCTCAGATGGGTCAAAGATTAGATCCAGAGGAGTTTATGAGGATGAGGCAAACACTTCTAGAGTTATTCGGGTTAACAGGTTCTCCACTAGATCAATACTTATCATACTTAAGAAGATTCTTTACATTAGATTTCGGAGCATCGTTTATTGTTTTTCCGAGACCTGCTCGAGAAGTTGTTTTAAGATATCTACCCTGGACTGTAGGTCTACTACTTTTCACAACAGTGATATCATGGTCTCTAGGTAATATCCTTGGTGTTACTGTTAGTTTTGCTAAGAATAGATATATAAGTAGATTTCTTGAGAACCTAGCTATAGTGTTGTACCCTATACCATACTATGTATTCTCTCTTGCTCTGATATACATATTTGCATTCCTAATACCTATATTTACATTGAGTCCAGCTACAATGCCCGCAATCAGAATATCTACACTACATGATCTTCTAAACGTAGTTATCCACTTAATGAAAGCAGCATCGTTACCAGCTATCTCGATTATAGTGATAAGCGCGTTTGGTTGGTGGTTCATAAGCTCAAGGAATCTATCTTTAGTAGCGATGACTGAGGACTACGTTATTTATGCAAGACTTAGAGGAATTGATGTTGGGAGGATAAGGAGAGACTATGTTTTAAGAGGTATAATGGTGCCTCAGGTAACAGCTTTAGCGTTAGCTCTAGGTGCTATATTTAGTGGAGCTCTTGTTACAGAGTATATCTTTGCATACCCAGGTCTTGGTTCGCTTTTATACCAAGCAATAATTATTGGGGATTACCCTATAGCGTTAACAATACTTTCACTATCAATGATAGGAGTTACACTTGCTACATGGTTTCTCGATACATTCGTATACTACCTCGTAGATCCTAGGATAAGGTATGCACGGTGATGATATAGATGTATATCAACACTAGAATACGTGTATTCATAGATGTACTCAAATCGTTATCTAGATACGGCAGGTTTAGAGTAGGTATAGCTATAATCGCTATACTCATTGCTTTATCCTTGATATCATTAGCTTCACCTCCTCGATACAAACAGTGGTACGTATATCCCAAGGACAGACCACCGCAATTAACATCCTCTATAGATATGATACTAGGTACAACAACTAACGGTAGATCTGTATTCTGGATAATGGTTAATGCATTAGCTAACTCACTATGTATAGGATTGTTAACAGCTTTGATAGGTTCCCATATAGGGTTGTTAATAGGGTTGCTTGCAGGTATATCGCGTGGAAAGACGGAGTTAGGGTTTATACTTTTAATAGATTCATTTGTTGTATTACCGGGGCTACCTATACTGATAGTTTTAGCATTAGCTCTTAAACAATCCATGACAATACACACTATACCGTTGATTCTATCGGTTATAGCTTGGGCATGGCCTGCTAGAAACGTTAGATCTATAGCTCTCTCTGTCATGAGCAGAGATTTCATCACGATAGCGTCTTTTAGCGGTATTAAATTCCGTAGTATACTTCTTTACGAAGTTATGCCTTACGTACTTGGATGGCATTTAACAAACTTTATAAACACCATTATATGGGCTATAGGTATGGAAACAGCTCTAGCTATCTTCGGGTTATCCATACTATCAGAAGATACTTTAGGGACAATGCTTTACTGGGTACTTAACTTCAATGCTTTGTTTAGAGGGTTATGGTGGTGGATCTTACCACCGATAGTCCTCCTGATACTGATATTCATCGGATTCTACCTAATTTCGGTAAGTGTATCAACATATCTAAACCCGAGGCTTAGAGGTGGTGTAGCATAGTAACTCTAGAGGAAGATGTAGTCCTCAAAGCAGATAATGTGTTCGGAGAATACGTAATCTCACCGCAAGTATCGATTAAAGCAGTAAACAATGTTTCTATCGAGCTAAAGAAGAATGAGGTTATAGGTATAGCTGGTGAATCTGGTTGCGGTAAATCTACACTTATAAAAATTCTCTACGGGTTTCTTCAACCCCCGTTAACAGCTAGTGGAAAAGTATTGCTGAACACTAAGGGAGGTCTCGATCTGTTAAGTGTTTCTGAAGATTATAAGAGAGAGAATATATGGTGGAAAATAATGTCTTATATTCCTCAAAACTCTATGAATGTACTGAACCCATTTATGAAGATTGGAGATCATTTTGTAGAACTTTTAAGAAAACATCTAAAAATTGAGAAAGACGAAGCATATAGAGTAGCTGAAGAATACGTAATGAGTATGGGTATGAGGAAAGATGTTTTGAAAGCATTTCCACATCAACTCTCTGGCGGTATGAGGCAGAGGGTAGTAGTTTCGTTAGCTTTACTACTGAAACCAAGTATAATTTTCGCAGATGAACCTACAACAGCTGTTGATGTAGTTCTACAGAAAGTTTTACTCCAACTTTTAACAGATAAACAGAAAGAACTTGGAGCAACACTTGTAGTAGTAACACATGATATGGGTGTACACGCTATGATTACTCAGAAAGTTGCTGTTATGTATGCAGGTAGAGTTGTTGAAGAAGCACCTACAGAACCTTTATTCGAAGATCCTAAACATCCATATACACAAGCTTTGATAAATTCTCTGCCTAGGTTAGGTGATGATAGACCTCGAATAGGTTTATCAGGTTCTCCACCAGATCTTAGGAATCCACCACCTGGTTGCGAATTTCATCCAAGATGTCCGTACGCAATGGATATTTGTAGGAGAGAGAAACCACTAAGAGTAAAAATAGATAAAGATCGTTACGTAGTATGCTGGCTATACGCAAAAAGGTGATGTAGATGTCTACACATCTACTCAAAGTTGAGAATGTAACTAAGGTATTTAGGTACGGTATACTTGGGTTCAAGTTTAGAGCTGTTGATGATGTTAGTATCGTTATAGAGGATAAGCCGATGATATTCACGATAGCGGGTGAAAGTGGTTCAGGTAAAACAACTTTAGCTAAACTAATTCTAAAGATATATAGACCAGAACAAGGTAGGATACTATTCATGGGTAGAGATATCTATAGAATTGATGATAATGAATACCATAGGTGTATACAGCCTATTATGCAAGATCCTTACGCATCTTTCAACCCTATGCAGAAACCTATCAGATACTTAAGAGAAACAGCAAGAAATATAGCTGGGATAAGAGATGAGAAAGAGGTAGAAGAACGCATAGCTAAAACATTATCGTATGTAGGTCTTAACTATGTAGATGTTGTGAATAAGTATCCACACGAATTTTCTGGAGGAGAACTTCAACGTCTAGCTATAGCAAGAGCTTTAATACCAAGACCAAGACTTATAATAGCTGACGAACCTGTATCAATGCTCGATGCATCGCTAAGGATAAACATCATCAACTTATTCAAGAAGATCAAAGAAGATCTAGGGATATCATTCATATATATCACTCATGACTTAGCAACAGCATACTACATGAGCAATAAGATAGCTATAATGTTTAGAGGAACAGTTGTAGAACTAGGTGATGCAAGAAAAGTTTTATCAAATCCGCTCCACCCATATACACAAACATTAATAGAATCACTACCAGAACCAAGTCCTAAGAAAAGAAGATACTGGATGGAGAAAAAAATAAAGTTTAGTACGTATATAGAAGAGGAAGAATTTGTAATTAAAGGATGTAAATACGTATTTAGATGCCCGTACACAATAGATAAATGTAAACATGTTTTACCACCATATATAAAAGTTGACGATACCGAGGTTAGATGCTGGCTTTACGAAAAGAAGTAGAGATCCTAAATATATAATATAACATCTTTATTTCCATAAAAGTATAAAAAACTTACCACGTAAATACTCTTGGGGTATACATAATGTTGTACAAATCTGTCCCTAGATTACTAAAAACATTTCAACTACTAGCTATAGTATTACTAGCATTATCAGTGTTCATGTCTTTCCCACTAGAAGAAGTTAGAGCTCAACCACCTATACCACCAGGAGTTCCAAGAGGAGATGTATATATTGCGGAGAATCACTGGGGTCGATTCCTTGATCCATACCATTTTAACTGGCTTGTGCCAGGTGTACCAGTAGGATATGGTCACACACATGCTTGTGCTGGATATCTATGGTTCTATAACACAACAAATGGTGAGCTTATCCCATGGGTTGCTGGTACTGTTCCTGAGTATTCTAAAGATTTTACAAAGATGAAAGTTTATATAAGGAGAGGTGTTACGTGGAGTGATGGAACACCTTATACTGCTGATCATCTAGTATTCCAGATTAACTTGATTAAGAATAACTCAAAGCTCGCTTGGTATTCTGTTGTAGTTGCATGGGTTAAAGATATTCGTAAAATTGATGATTATACAGTAGAATTTGAGCTAACTAAGCCTAACCCAAGATTCCACTACTACCTCATGTCTCAATTAGGAATGCCTTTACTACCTAAACATGTATACGAAGCTGTTCTAAAGAGAGGAGAAGATATACTGAAATTCAAATTCTATCCACCTGTATGTCTAGGAGCATACGTACTTAAAGATGTTGATCCAGCTGGTTACTGGTTCTTATGGGAGAGGAATGAGAATTGGTGGGCTACAAAACTCTACGGTATTAAACCTGCACCAAAATACGTACTATTCATACACTACGGACCTGATGAAAAGGAGGCTTTAGCTTGGAGAAGATTTGAAATGGATTCTGTAAGAACATGGCTACCTGAAGTATTTGAAACTGTTTATAGAGATCCGGAAGCTGTTAAATATCTAGGCGGATTCTACGGTATGAAAGCACCTTATGCATGGCCATACGATGCATGTAAGAAAGGTCCTGTATACAATGTTCTAAAGTACCCATATAACATAACTGATGTGAGATGGGCATTAACATACGCTTTAGATATCCGTGAAGCAATAGAAGCGTTTACAGGTCCTGATGGATCTAAACCTATACCATCGCCATTCCCAATAATACCTTATCCAAAGAGTGTAGAGATATATATAAAGCCTTTAGAATCTGAGCTTATTAAGTATGGATACGATCCTGAACTAGGTTGGTTTAAGCAAAATCTTGCTAAAGCTGAAGAACTTCTGAAGAAACATGGATTCTATAGAGGACCCGACGGTAAATGGTATCTACCAACAGGTCAGAAATGGGTCATAAACATAATGACTTTTGCAGAAATAGAGTTAGAATCACAGAGATTAGCATTTATTGTAGCTGAGCAGTGGAGAAGATTTGGAATTGAGGTAAATGTAGAACCTGTTGCACCAGGACCTTTCGATTCAAGATTAGTTAGAGGTGAATGGGAAGTAGTCACGTACTTCCCATCATGTAACTTCTTACCAGTTGACTTAGGAGATATCCTACCTAGATGGCATAGCAAATACTGTAATCCAGAGTTACCAGGGTTAGCATGGCTTTCCTATAGTAACTGGGCTTGCTACAAATTCCCAAGAAGAGCTGAACTAGATAGAATACTAGAACAGCTAGAGATGTCATTCCCCGGAACCCCAGAACAAATAGATTTAGCTAAGAAAGCTCTCCTAATATGGTTAGAGCAAATGCCATGGCCACAATTCTTCCCAGTACCATTCTACACACTAAACAACAGATACTGCTGGGATAACTTCCCAGAATATCCAAACAACTACTACAATGACCCTGTATACTGGTGGCCACACTTCCAAATAATCCTGCTACAGCTAAGACCAACAGGTAGATGTCCAACAAAAGAAGCATACACACCACCAACAAGAAGACAACTAATACCACCAGAACTACCACCTACCCCAACACCCACACCCACCCCGACACCAACTCCAACTCCAACACCTACTCCGACACCCACACCTAGACCTACAACAATTACCACTACTATCGTTGTTACATCAACTATTGAGAGAACTGTTATATCAACTGTTGTTAAACCAACAACAATACTATCAACACTATTAACAACAATATCAACAACAGTTAGAGAAACAGAATGGGGAATAACAACAGCATTAGCAGTAGTATTATTCATAATAGGATTAGCAATAGGATGGTTTGTAATAAAGAAAAGATAGCTTAAAATAAATATTTTTAATTCAATTACATAAAATCTTATTTTTATTAAGATTTTTAAATTTTTGCTTTAATTTAGGTTAGTACATGGTGGTTGTTGTGAAGGTGGGTAGAGAGAAAGAGATTCTCTTAGTTGATGGCGGTTTTAAGTTTTTGTTGGGTGTGAATTATTGGCCTAGGAAGCTTAATATTAGGATGTGGAGGGACTGGGATGAGAGTGCTATTAGAGAGGATATATCTTTGATGAAGAGTCTTGGTATTAGAGCTGTGAGATTCTTTATAAAAGATGAGGATTTTGCTAATGAGAATGCTGATATATATCCGCAAGCTCTTGAGAAGCTTAGGAAGTTCCTAGATATACTTTATGAGAATAGTGTTGCAGGGTTTGTTTCGTTAATTGTTGGTCATATGAGTGGTAAGAATTGGAGAATACCTTGGACAAAGTTTGAAGATCTATATAGATCTGAATCTATTGAGAAAACTATGAAGTTTGTTGAGAGGATTGTTAAGGAGTTTAAAGATCATCCAGCTATTGCTGGTTGGATTCTTAGTAATGAGATAAGTTTAGTTAAACGTGGTGAGAATAGAGAAGAAGCTTTAGCGTTACTAAGGGTTTTCTCTAAAACTATTAAAAGTATTGATAAAGATCATGTTGTGTCTTCTGGTGATATACCTGATAGCTATTTACAGGAAACACCTAATGTAAAAGATTATGTAGATTATGTAGGTCCTCATCTATATCTATATGATACAGATTCTATAAGACATGGCTATACCTATGGAGCTATGCTAGAGCTATTCTCAAATGATGGAGATATACCTGTGATTCTAGAAGAATTCGGGTTCAGCACATACCAGTACTCAGAAGATAACCATGCTAAATTCGTAAACGAAGTACTTTACGCAGCTCTAGCTCACAATGCTTCTGGTGCATTTATATGGTGTTTCTCAGATTTTATACATGAAAGTGATCCTCCATATGAATGGAGACCGCTAGAAATAGGTTTCGGTATCGTTAGGAAGGATGGTTCTCTGAAACCAGTTGCCGAGGTTGTTAAAAGATTTGCTAAAGAGATTGAAGAGATAGAGAAACTCGGTATCTATACAGAGTTTAAGAGGAGACCAGAGGTATCCGTTATAACACCTTTCTATGTGTTTAAAGACTATGAATTTGTACGATATAGAAATATTTTAGGGTTCTGGAGATCTATACAACCAGTAATTACAGCAAATATACTCCTATCATCAGCAGGAATAGATAATACTGTAGTTTATGAACTCGATATAGAGAAAACATTTAACACTAAGAAACTTCTTGTATCGCCATCAACAATAGTTGCACTTTCATCAACATGGAGAAAAATGCTGAACTACGTAGAGAAAGGCGGGAATCTATATGCATCCTTTGTGAAAGGGTTAGGAGAATTCAGAGCTCTACATGAAGCAGCTACACATCTATGGATAGAGCTTATGGGGGTAGAGAATATTCTTGAAGCAGGATCCCCAGGTATTAAATACCTCGGGAAAACCGTTATCAAGTTCGAGAAAGATCTAGGGTTTATCGGGAAAGGTGAAGAGATATCCATAGATATACCTGTACCTGTTTACACATATAGAGCTAGACCTGTCGACTCCGAGGTTATAGCTGTTGATAACAATAACAATCCTGTACTCTTTAAAGCTAGAAGAGGTAGAGGCTATGTATATACAATGCTTCTACCTATAGAGCTTATACAATCGCAAATCATTGTAGAGTATATGGATTGGAGCGGTAAGATACAGAAAATCTATAGATCTATAGCGAAAGAAGTTGGTATAGAGATAAGATATGAAACATCATCACCAGAGATAGAGATTAAACCTTTCTACGGAAAACAATCAGATATAGTTATAGCTATAAACCACGGAGAGCGCAAGAAAATAACCATAACAAGCACAAAACAGTTAAAGAATATCACAAAAATAGGTGGCGATGCAATAGTAACATCGTGGACAAGTACAGCAATAGATATAGATATGCCTAAGAAATCGGCTATGGTACTCCATGTACAGTACTAGCTTTAAACATGCTCTCAAAACAAATATTCATAGATAGTTTTTTTATCTTAGATTTTCCAAAGCTTAAATGCTGTGAAATATTTGTTGTAAATCATTGTAGAGCTCTGTAAATATACGAGGTAGGAAAAATATAAGTAGTTTTGTGTAGCTATTGATATGTGTGGTGTAAAAGATTGATAGATACAGCTCTACTTTTAAATATCTTGGCGGCTATAGGCGGTATCGGAGGTTTAGGAGTAGTTATTGGTGTTGCTCATTGGCTTGGCAAGAAGTTTGCTGAAGTAGATGGTGTATTTCGTTTAATTGATGAAAAACTAGGATCGTTAGATAAAAGAGTAAGCTTGTTAGAGGAGAGAGTTGGTTCACTAGAAAATAGGGTTAATACTTTAGAAGCAGATGTTAGAAAACTAGGTGAGAAAATCGATACGATGGATAGGAAGTTCATATCATTATTTACAGATCTTGTTCATAGTATTAAACATTCAACTGAGTTCTTAATCGAGGTTTTAAGTTATGAATCTATTGTTAGAAAAGAAGCTGCAGAACCTATGAAATCTGAGATAAGGAGGATATATAGTTCCTTAGAATATAGATATTCTCATAAAGTTAACCCATTTATGAAACAGGATTTAGAGAGGATGAAGTACCTTATAGAGAAAGAAGAGTTAACGTATGAAGAAGCTGAAGAACTTAGACAACTAGCAGAAAAAGCATGTAAAGAGTATTGCCATGAAATACCTGAGATATGGAAGATATACTGGTATGCTGTTGCATGGAAAGGAATAGCTTTAAGATTACAGAGAGAAAGATCTGAAAAGAAATCAGCTTAATTCTTCTCTATACTAAAGCTATCGCTATCCCCTAGAGAAACTCCATATTCTTTGGATTAGTTAAAAAATAGATGGGTAGATATTTTAGTGAATTTATTTGTGGAGATATTTCCATATTGGTGTTGGAAGAGCTTTTTCTCCTAAGACTATAGGCTCTATACCTGCTATTTCGCAGAACCTTACTAAGGCGTTTACATGGTTTCCTGGTATTCCATGGATATGGTTTGCTGGGAAGACATTTATGAATTCTTCGAATGATGCTCTAAGTTTTACATACATATGTGGCCATGTTGGGTTTGTCTGTTCTTTCAACTTCTTCTTTTCTTCTTCTGGTAAATCTATTGCTTCTCCTCTTACAATAACCATGTATAGCTTGTCATCGAATATACCTAGTCTTGCGAATGTCATTTCACCTGGTGCAGCATCGAATTCTACTGATGCTCCACCTGCTGGGAAGTACATCTCTATAGCTGGCCATAGGGTTACCTTCTTGAAGTTTTCTGCTGGGTTCCAGCTTCTAGCTGCGTACCAGCTTGGGTGGTTTCCAGAGTTTGCGAATATCCATATATCTTTCTCTGGAACGTATAGTCTTACATCTGCGAATAGTACTGGTACACCTCCGCCTATGTACTTGAGTATCTGCATAGTTATAGCGCCAAACGCGTCAGCTTCTGTTGAACATACGAAAGGTTCTTTAAGTCCATTCCAATCGTATGGATCGTTCATAAGCATCTCTGCTACATCTGTTATAACAACATGTTCTGTTAATTCTCTCTGACCTTTAATACCGCAGAAATCGAATCCATACTCTTCATTTATCTTCTTCATAGCTAAATAGAGCTTTATCTGCATCTTCAACTTCTCCGGCGTTAACATCTTCCCATCGTACTTAATTCTATCTCCAAGCATCTCTGTAAACCATTTGAAACCCTTCTCAACCTCGTTCTCGTCAACCTTCTCCATATATTTAACGAGGAGTAGCTGATCTATTTGATAAGCTGTAATACCCAGCGTCTTCTGAATAGGTATCATGTAGAAGTACCCTGTCTCCATACCCATGGAGTGCCCTCCGTAGATCCCGAAGACCTGACCTCTTAGAGATACATAAGCTTCTGCTGCTCTTATCCAATCAACTATCTCCTCCTGCACCTTGGGATCCTCGATATCACTAATAATTCTATGAGTTTTTAACCCAGCTTGCCAAAGAGCACCAGATGTAGCTAGTAAACCTACGTTACCTGGGTACTCCCCCTCATTATTAGACACATTCAGAATTGGTTTATCTCTCCCAAGAACGTTTACTAGAGGCTATACGAGATACGGGTAATCCCAGATATAGTATTGGAGAACCAAGATCTTGACATTGTTTCTAACGAAATATTCCCCTACCTCCTTAGAATCCTTCACAGACGATATAACCTTAGGAGCAATTACAACTTCTGGAGATTCACCATTATAATACTTAACCTTAGTCTTAATAATTTCGGCAAGCCTCTTCATACGTTTAATACATTCACCTTCAAGACGCTCCATAACAGATCTTCTCTCATCTCCAAGCATAGCTATACCAATAGTTGATAACTTCATAAAGTACACCCCTAGCAATCTAATACCAAAACAAAGATATATATATCTTTGTTATAATTTAGTTAAAGTATCTAAGATCTTTAATCAAAGTAGTTTACCTATAAAATTATTTTTACAGCAGTTTGTTGAACACATGATTTAAATCTTCAATTATTTAAATATCTTTTCCAACAAGAATTAGAGTTCTTCAACAGCTTTTCTAGTGATGGGATCTGCTACTATGTACTTATTATCTTTTTTCTCAATTATAGAGAGATCGATTAAGGTATTCAGTAATTCGTTAAGTGTTTTATCGTTTATTGTTCTACCTTCAATATCTTCGAGTTTTTTCTTTATTTCACTCCAACTTCTCTCAACAGTCAATATTTTTAAGAGTGTTTTATATCTTACACTTCTCCTACTGCTCAAAAAGTTTTCTATTTCGTTTTTAGCTATATCGATAGCTATTTTTAGAACTTTATCTACTTGGTGTGAACATAGATCTGGGTTCATATAGCAATTATATCCGAAAAGTGTAAGCCAACCTATGATCCCTCCAAATGTTTTTGCTACTTCTTCAATAACTTGTTTATTTATAGAGATACCGATTTCTTTAAAACCTTTCTCAAGAAAATCTATAGATTCTTCAAATGTTAATCTTCTTGTCGATACGGTATGGATATATCTTCCATAGAGTGGAGAATCTCTATCATCTAGTCTTAGAAATTTGTAGAGAAGACCAACTTCAGAGCCTGTTAACACTATTCTAACATAGTCTAGATTATCATAGATATACGCAAAAAGTCTTACAAAATTAATCCACGTTATTTTCCGAAGCTCTTGAGCTTCATCAAAAGCTACAACAACACTCTTCTTAAGTTCAGATCCAATCCTATTCAATGCTGTGAAAAACTCTGGAAACTCTAGCTTACTACTACCTCTCCAAGAGATATCGATAGAAGAAAACGGTATAGATATCGATACACCTTTAACACTACTTAAAACCTCAACTATCTTCTCACGAAAAGATTTATATCTTCTCACAAAATCCTCTAGAGATTCTTTCACAATATATATAAAATCTCTGTAAGTAGGGTTAACAGAAAACCTCGTATCTAAATATATATAAGGATTTCCAAGCTCATTCAAAGCAACTTTAAGAAGAGAAGTTTTACCAGTTCTCCTCATACCAATTACAATAGTTATAGGGCTCCTCTCAATACCTTTCATAAGTTCTTCTAACTCTTTCTCAAAATCGTATAATTCATCTCTTCTCTCTTTAGGCTTAATACTGAACAGCATAACTTGGGCTACCCCAAGTATACTTGGAGTACCCCAAGTTATAAACATTTATAACAATAACTAACCAAATATTCTCTATGTGGAACAAAAATGTAGGTTAAAATGTTGCTAGAAAGCAACATCTATAACATTCCTATTGATATAATTTTGTTGATACCAATAGTATAGATGTTTACAGTTATGAACTAGAATAGATTTGAAGAACCGGTGAACTACTTTAATGAGGTTCTTGTCTTTTAGTACAGGTAGGAGGTCAGTGTTTAATATTGATTCTTGTTTTTGTTTTATGTTTTATAGAATATGTTTTATGGTGTTTTTATGTATATTGGGTTTGTTATTGCGAGTATATCATCGGAGTTTTGGGGTATTAATTCGTAGGGGTTGCTATAGTTACCTATTTCTATTCTAATAAATTTAGTATCTTCAATATCTATACGTTCTCTATATATGAAATTGTTTTCTGTTATATTAGCAATTCTATGTATAGCTTTATCTGTTACAATTCTGAGTATAGCTCCTTTAGCTTTTTCTACTTGTATAATGAGGTCTACATTTTTATCGGTATTCTCTACGTCATCGCCTATAGTATATACGTTACCTTTCTTATCGAAGATCTTTACATCTATTATAGGGGTATCAGGTTTATATGTTATGTATACTCTACCTTTCTTAATATTCTTCAAGATGTCTTCTACTGTTAGATTTTCTGCGTAAACCCATGTTGTTGGTTCTCCTATATCTGCTACAACGTATACTCCGTGATAATCGCTTCCTCCTATAGCTGTAACTCTATAACCTTTCGCTAGTAGGTTGTGCCACCACGATAAAGCTTCGTTATTAAATAGATGCCAAAGACCGTTCCAAACTTCTACAGTATCAAAATTCTCTATATCTCTATACTTGAAATCGCAATCCCTACATATAGGTTCTCTAGATACTACAGGATGATTTATTGATGCTAATCCTCTTTCGTTCTTTATCTCTTCTATAAGTTTCTCGAAATCTTCTTTACTTCTCCTCCTAAAATCTATATATCTATTAATACCAAAAACATTAACATGTCCATAGAACGTAGTTATCTCCATCCCGGGAATTACCAAGATATCCCTAGATCTACCTATCTTCGTGAACTCTATGTTTTGAGCGATAGTGTTATGGTCTGTTAACGCTATAAAATCTAGACCTTTACTTCTCGCTAAATCAATTACTTCGCAAACTGTAAACCTTCCATCGCTATGAACTGTATGTATATGTAGATCCCCTCTATACCATCTAGAACTACTACGTTCTTGAGTATTCTTTTCTCTAGATTCTAGATGTTCTCTACATGGATATGGGAATACATGTACAAGGAAAAACTCGGGGTACTCTTTCAAGAATTTTTGTAGATCAAGAATCTTAGCTAAATTAGAAACTACTTTACCAAGATTATCGAAATCCATATTACTAAGCTCAGTATTGTAACCAACTACTTTAAGTGTATAGATACACCCGTACTTAGGTACATTATCAAGTCTTACAAAAACTCTCCACATCCCCTCAACGATATCCCCAGGTATGTAGCCTAGAGATGCAGAGTTCCTAGATATAAATACTGTATACTTTTTATCTCCACGACTACACCACCCTCTCAGCGAATTCGTAGAGTCAATGAGACCTATCATAAGTCTACAACCTTCACCTTCATAAGTAAATTCTATTAATAGGAAATTGGTTTCATTTTTAACAACAAAAGGAATCTCGATGAAATCTCTATAAAGCTTTTCTCCAGCTTCAATCCTACCACTTACAGCATACTCAAATATTTTCTCAATGAATCCAGTATACATATATCCTCCAACCCATAGAGTAGAAATATAGAGGTTAGATATATAAACTTAGCGAATTTAAATCGTAGTTCTCTAAAGAAATTCTATATTGATAGATACAACATATTTAATAAGGTGATTGATCTACATCAACTTAGTATCAATATTTAATGATTTTTAATGAGTATCTTGATATAGAGTCTATTTAGTAGGATCAAGAGCTAGAGGAGAATCAATTCCTTTGAGTGATTTCGATGTAGTAGTTATTAACGATAATAGCGATCCAATAGATATAGCTGTAAAGATAAGGTTTATGAAAAAGCTAGTATACCTCTGAGTATCATAGTTTTGAAGAGAAATGAATTAAGTGATCCAATATATTTAGAAATGTTTAAATATTCAAAGAAGATATGCTGAATAAAAATTATGATATATTTAATCTATCGAATTATTTAGAGGTTTAACAAATAAACTAGTGTTCTTTGTATTGTTTAATTATAGTAGATCTAATGGGTTTATTTTTGTAATAAATTCGTAGTGTGGTTCTAGTTGGTACCAGTAAGCAGTACTGCTATAATCTGTTAGAACTTCGTCGAATTCTCCATGGTGTATCCTTACTATAAGCTCTTTTTCGAATGGTATTGGGTCTAGTATATGGAATCTATATGCAAGTATCTTAAAGTTTTCAGAATCTTTAATTAGAAGACCGTGGAATGGTGCGTTAAAAACTCCTTTGATGAAATACCATCCGCTTAAGAAGTAGTCTTCTGTACCTGTTGATCCGTATGCGAGTTCTCCATCTGATATAATCTCCATATTACCTTCGAGAAATGTTAAACCTCCGAAACGAGCTCCTTTATCGAGACCTTCCATAGCTAATAAAGTACCTACGTAATGTCCTCTACCTCTAGCAATTAATATTGTGTAAGGTTCGCCAATCTTTGTAGTTCTCTCTCTACGCCACATTGCGTGGAATCTACCCCTATCATCTGTATTATCAACAGTTATGTATCCTATCATGTAGTATAGAAGATCTATATCTAACTCACTTAGATTAACGATTTTGATCAACGCTTTACTAAATGGCATTGGGAAGAAGGTGTAGTAGCCACCACTAGTACATCCTATTGGTAGAGACTAGAAATGTATATACCTACCCAAACCTATAGGTGAAGTAGGGCCTAGATGTATATACTCACCCATATTAGCAGCAGATCCAAAGAAATCACCAACAGGTGTTATAACGCTTGGTGTTGATTCTCCATCCCAATACATTTCTAGAATAGCTTTTCTAAG
>JAJHRF010000080.1 GCA_020832925.1 Desulfurococcaceae archaeon
CTATGTCAATATACCTATACCTATACGCTTTAGTTAGAAAAATCCCTGAAGTAGTTACACTAATGATTTTCTACAGCATCCCTTGGACAACTTATGCTTTATCAATATCTGTTCTAATACCGTTAACGGTCGACGAAGAAACTAGAGGAACAGCATTATCGTTAATAAACGCCAATTATACCTTAGTTGGAGCAACATTATCAATACCTCTGGGCTACATAACTTCTACCCTGGGATACCAAAAAATGTTTGTAATCGTAGCTACAACAATAATATTGACTAGTATAATCCTTTCCCCAGTTATATACCCACTAAAGAATCGATACACATAACAAAGAATAAAACTTAATAACCAAGATTTCACAAGATAAAACACTAAACTATATCATAGACTATGATAATACCCATTGTTAAATCTTCAACCTATCGATAAACCCATGGTACACCTTAAACCTCATTAGGTATATCTAACTATATTCTTACCATTAAGTAGTAAACATTAATTATTTTATTGCCAACTTTACTAAGACTTTACATATATATTCAACATAAAAAGCTCAATCCTTAGAAACAATTTTTGATATTGCTTTATGTTAATATTTGCTATAGATTTTTGTAGTATTGCTTAATAATATTTATTAACATATAGATTTTTAAACAGGGTATACTTTATATATACAGGTATATACTAAAGAACTAGAGTTAGGTAATGATGCATAATGAAGCATCTGATACCAATAGCAATCTTTGTTGTACTTTTCTTTCTTGTTTATAGTATTGTTGTTAGTGCTTACAGTTCAATGTGGCGTGAAGGTGTTATATGGGGTTCTACTCTCGAGGAAGCTGAGTTTTATGCTGGTTTGTTTGCAATACTTCATGACGCTATAGGTATTCTACTTGTTATTCCTTTGGCTTTGATTATAGATAGGCTTGGTAGATTGCAAACATTGGCTTCTCTTGGTCTTGCTCTTGGTGTTGTGAATATCCTTATAGGTGCTGTTAATGATTATATATCTCTGCTTATTCTACATGGTCTTCAAGGTTTATTCCAGCTAGCTATGACATTGGTTATCATGGTTATAATAGCTGATACTCTTGTTGAATTTAATAGAGCTTTAGGTTATGCAACTTACTATGCTAGTGCTGTTCTTGGGTATCCTCTCGGTATTGTCGTAGGTACTACTATCTATTGGAGAATTGGTTATGCATTATTTGGATCTCTTATAGCTATGGCTTCTGTAGCCGCTTTCGCATCAATTTTTCTACCTATTAAAGGAAGCTCATTATTAAGAGTGTTAACGGAGAGGACTAGGTACAGCATTTCTTTAGGTATTAAGGATATATCTTCGAAAACAGCTTTAGCTATATGGATAATAATCTTCTTCTGGGGTATCCCATGGGGAGCTGTATCAGCATACGCTATAACTTACTTTAGAGATGTATGGAGGTTCAGCGAAACAATAGCAACAATACTAGCTTTAATAGGTTCTCTATCCATGGTTGTAGGCCATTTTGTAGGTGGTTGGTTATCGGATAGAGGTGTTAAGATGGGTGATCCTATGAGTAGAGTGAAGATCCCAACATATGGACTTGTGATAGGGTTGATATCGATGTTAGCAATAGTTGCTTACCCAGCTTTTATTAGTGATATAAACTCTGAAACTTCACCACATCTCTATGTAGCTTTCATCTTATCGGCTATAGGTATGTTGTTCACAACAATTCCTTATTCAAGTTATGCAGCTATACTTAGCGAAATTGTTTCTACGAAATTTAGAGCATTAGCATTCGGAATATATATGATGGCTTCAGGTCTTGGATGGGCTCTCGGACCTTTTCTATACTCGCATCTCAAAGACATTATATCGCCTTTATATGCGATGACCTTGATAGTATCTACATGGATTATACCTCTTGCAATCCTTAGAAAAATCGTTTCAAAACATTACCTAAGCGATAGACTTCCTGGAGGAGGTTCCATGGAACAGAGTTGATCTAGAGGTGATGGATATAGTGAAAAGATTCGAGGTATTCGTTACATCCTATGCAGATGCTAGATCAATTAGGTATGCATTGATGAACTTAGGCAATATTGCTGATGAATTAAAGATATTCAAAGTAGTTGAAAAACGCGGAAACGAATGTAAATGCCTATGGTCATATCTAGGAAACTTGTTAAAGAGATCAAAAGAAGTAATCGAGATAACTCTAAATATAGATGTGATAGACAACGAGGTAATAGTTAAAGGATTGTCTCAAAGTTTTAATTTTGAAACTATCTTCACTATAGGTGAAAAACTAGGTGAAACAGTTATCAGAATTGTTAGTACCTGCGAAGGTAAGGAAAAGACTTGCTCTAAATTTTTATCAAACTTTATACCTGTTATAGCTAATTATCTTAGAAACCTATCCCCAGAATACCTGAAAAACATTAAAATTAAAACCGAAGTAGAGAAAGAGATTACCTCGAAATCTCCAGGGAGTCTTAAAGAAAAAGATTATATGTACAAGGTAGCCGAAATCTCTACGGATAGGGAAGTTGGTTCTCTAGGAATTCAAACCAAGAGTATGGCTAAAACTTTCGAAAGTAAACCTACTAGAGAGAGTGAGAAAATAGACATAGATTTAAAGAATATTCTAGATCCTTCTGTAATAGCATTTACACTACTTAAAAGTGATTTAATATCCTATAGAGATTACAATGCAGGTTGGAGAATTGAAGATATTGAAGAGTATTTAAAGCAAATAGTCACCGGAATTAAAGATCGTGAATATGCTCTAGTAACTATCGAGAGCCATCCAGATCTCTACATAGCACTTGTAGTTGATAGCAATGGAAAAATCATTGCTTGGAATGATATTGCTTTAGGAAGAGATGGAGAAGATATTATACACGATAACGAAGAAGAGTTAATTCAGAAACTTTCGAAATACGTCAATAACAAAATTAGTATAAGGATATACCTTCTCGGCAAACCTTTACCATAAATAAGTTCAACCAATAGAAGGGTAGAAATCTTAGTAATTTTTATAGAAGAACAGAGATTCTTATCTAAGGTGGAAACATTGAGTAAATACTTAATTTCATTACCTATAGCAAGTATTGCTATACCTTTAATATGCATCGCTATCTCGATATCGTTATCACCTTGGTTCAACATTATAAATAACGCATTAAGCGATCTAGGTCACGCAACTGAAAGTAGTGTTGCACCAATATTTAACTTTGGTTTAAGCTTAGGAGGTAGCCTTATTATCATAACAGCAACTATCATTATAGCGAGGATGAGTAAAGCTATGGCGGTATCTATGACGTTAACAGGTTATGGTTTGATATTGGTAGCTATTTTTGATGAGGTTTACAATAGGTTTGATAGACTTCATTTTTGGGTATCAACAATCTTCTTCGTATTCATGTCTTTATCGATGATTATATACATCATTATCACGAGAAACAATATTAAAAGGGTATCTGCTGTTATACTGTTAATAATAGGTTTTATTTCATGGATTCTACATCTATACTATAATATTCCTCCAGGTGCAGCTATACCAGAGCTGGTATCGATATTTATCTTAATACCTTACTATATAGATATAGTCTTAAGAAGTTTAAAGAAATCTCCATAACTGGTATTATAAACTAAGTTAACTATGATACGCTTTAAAGAATTTCAAATGATATTGAA
>JAJHRF010000004.1 GCA_020832925.1 Desulfurococcaceae archaeon
CAAAACCTAGTAGTACTGAGTTGGTCAAGGAGCATGAGTAGCGAGGATCACAGCATTATTCAGCAATTTGCTGACCCAAGGCCTATAGACAGCTCAAGCATCATTTTGAAGAACGTGAACAGAAGCCTTACTCCATAGAGTGATCTATACCTCTGAACCACCTTATCCCCAGGTTACTGGCTATATCTTTTGACTTCCTAATAATGGATTCCTTTAGCAATTTTAACCAGTATTCTCTACTGTTTGTTGCAAAGATTTCCTGAAGCATCCTTACCAATGCAACTCTACTTACAACTTTATCAGGGTTAGTTCTAAACCTAGGGTCGTTAGCAAAGTCCTCTCTTCTAAGAGCTTTGCACAGGGGTTACCAAAGCCTATCATTTGTTGCTGTAACAATAAACCACTTCTCTTCTTTATCCTGAAAAGCCTGGTAGGTAGCAAATGACAGGTGTGCGTCTCATTCTCTTAACCTTCCTACCTGTGAGTAGATAGAACATTGGAATGGAGCACATTGAGAATATTGCTATATCGTAGAGCGGAACCTCTATCTTTATAGGCTTTGCATTAGCGTAGAGAGCTGCCAAAACATATATAAATATCATCATATCTGTATAGACATCAAATAAGGCAAATCTCGCTCTAATAGGAAGACTATTCTCTTTACCTGTAGTACTCATAAACCCTGACATACCCTATACAGCTATGTCATATGCTGGTTTGTGTTCATAGGTACCCCTACTCTTAAACCTCTTAATACTCACACATATTATCTACGGATTCATCTTTACAATAGCCTCATAATCAACATCAAGCTTTTCAGCAACAGCAGGTCTAAAGTTCTCTAGGAGAATATGAGGCTTTTTAGCAAGTTCATAAACTATTCTACGGTTCTTCTCATCCCTCAAACTCACAGTAATACTCCTCCTACCCCTGTTTATAGACATAAAGTAAGCACTCTAACCACCAACAAAAGGAGCCCAAGTTCTAGTTTCATCACTATGAATAGCCTCTACCTTAACAACATTATCACCAAGAACTTTAACATTTATCCTCTCAAACCAAGGTCTACCAACATTCAACTCAATCATGAGTTCACTAAGAATTCACGACACTACAAAATGGTGTGAACTATTATCGTGTTAAAATACTTAAAGTAGAGAGGATTTCATTTTTGGTGCGGCGGCCGGGATTTGAACCCGGGATCTCCGGCTTGGAAGGCCGGCGTCCTAGACCAGGCTAGACGACCGCCGCTCCTTAGTTTGAAATATGTTGTGTAGAACTAAATAAGTGTTGTGGTGTTTTTCAGCATATTGTTTGTTTTAATTCTTTGTTCTGTAGTATTTCTTTAATTGTTTGTTCTCTCCACTGTCCTAGTCTTCCGAAGAGATGTATATCGTAGTTCGCTAGTTTCTTTATTACTTCATCGATTCTTTGTTTATCTATTCTGTTTATCAATGTGTAGGCTATGTTTAATCCGAATTCTTTGACTATGTTTTTAGGGGAAGCTATTCTAAATCTCTTTATCTCTGATAACAGTTTCTCGCTTATACCTGGTAGTAATGGGTATTTTTTGGAATAGCTGGTGATTATGTAGAGAACTTTCTTACTCTCTATGTTTAACTCTATAGCTGTATGCATTCTAGATGCTTTTGTTGAATGTATATACATCTTGACTCTGTCTTTTCTATTTTCTTTCTGTAGTAAGAGTGTTAGTATATAAGCTGGGATATTGTTAAGCTTTAAACTATCTATCGATTCATTTACAATGTTTGTAACCTGTGTTGGGTATAGTAGTTTTGGGAGTAGTGGTAGAGGCCATGTGTATACAAGCTTCTTGTACTTGATAAATTCTCCACTAGTTAAAGCAACGATTTTCTTCTCTACATCTATCTTTCTAATACCTGAAGATATATGTATAGGTTTACCTTGTTCAAATCCTAGAACCTTCTTTAAATCCTCGAAAATGTTTTCTGAGTAACAGAGCCTCTTTTTATTAACCCATTCCGAGAACCAGTTCCTCTGGACATCTATATCTTCGTAACCTAGGGTTTTAGCTACATAGTTACCTTCTTTTAGAACTACAACCTCGTTATCAAAACACTCAACTTCTACACCTAGATTTTCGAAGAAGTACATATCGTCTAGATCGATGAATATAGGAGCTTTTGGAATTCTATAAAGAGTATCTATAACCTGTATATACCCACCATCGCTATAGGTACTATCTACAGCCAAAACCCTTCTACCGCACTCCCTAGCTATTTGAAGAGTTTTTAGAGCTGATACACCTGAACCTATAACTATTACCTCTACCTCGATCATGAAGAACACTAGAGCTCTATATAAAGCAGAAGCTTATCTACTTTAAATCTGAGACAGATAATACCTATGTAGAGATAGCTTGTTCAACTTCGGTATAGTCTACAATGGTACCGGGGGTAGAGATCGCTAAACCTCTATTTGCGCAGCTGCTAATAATGGTTCGTTATTATGTAGAGCTGCTGGTATATACGTCTCTTCTCTCCTATACCTCTCTTTAGCTATGTTGATTACGAAATCTACTACTTCTTCAACTAGCGGTACACGTCCTATGAAAGCAGGTCTACCCCCTATGTATACCGATGGCAACGATTTTAATGTAGATGTTAGAAGATCGTTCCAAGTATTGTAAGGTATTATCACGAGTTTTATACCGTATTTCTTTCTAAGTATATCAGATGCTTTCTTAAGGTTCTCAATAACTTTCTCGCTATCCGGATCGAAACCTATGATAGCTAGAGCTTCTACAATCAATATAAACCCCTTACTAGATATCTTTAACCAATAGGTAAATATTAAGTGAGAGGCGTATAGCTATGTTCTTCAGCTATAGGAAATCACCTCTTGGAGTTGCTGTTAGAGAGTATATGGTGTCTATAGTAGGTTTCTATAAGAGTAGAGAGGAAGCTGAGAAAGATATAGATATGCTTAAGGATAAGCTATCGGCTGAGCTAAAGATTATAGATATAGGCTATGTAGAGGGTTGGGAGAAGATAGCTAAGCTAGATCCAGACTCTGTTAATTTCGCTAAAGAGTGTGGATATAGATATGTTTTACTAGCTCTATGGACATCTTCAGAACCTTAGAGAAGTAGTTCACGAACATTTAGTATGTAGGCTATCAATGAGGTTATTATAGGCAACGTTAGGTTATCCTCAGGACTGATAAGCTCTACAACTACAGAAGCAATGCTTATAGCTAAAGATTTCGCTAGATCCATTGTCAACAGGTAGAGGATAAGTGTGAATACAGCTAATGTTATAGCTATAGAGATATCGCTATGTTTATATACTTTCCTTCTTCTAGGCGTGAAATACGTCGTTATAGAGGATACTGTATCGACTATAGCTAGAGCTAGTATTCCGTAGATAGCGAAGTTCTTGAAGAATACATAGCTCATTGTTATAGAGAGAAGACCGAACGTTATACATACATAACCGTACTTAACTTCGTAATCTCTCTCAACAATCGATATCAACTCCAACAACTTCTCTTCATACCTAATCATGGTCTTCAAGAAGTTATCCACGATCTCTACGTAGGGTTTACCTCTACCGTTTATTTGAAGACCTTCAACTACTTTATTACGGAAATCAATAGTTATTCTAAGGAACCTCTCCCTAAGATCCGGCATCCTTATCTGTATACTGTTTAAAATACTTGCAACAAATAACAGGATAGTAAACGTTAGAAGAGTAGGCTCTGGAACCCACGGAGCTAAACCGAGTATGAATTGTCTGTAGAGAGTTGTAAAGGGTATTATAAGTAATAACGAGAATATTATGTGAAATATCTTCCTCAGGATAGTCGATGTAAAGATCCTTGTAGCACTTCTCGAAATTATGCTCATAATCTAATCCTCTTCCTCTTTCCTGGAAACCTCGGGTTTCCCTATCTCGAACTCTATATACTCGTATCCTCCTGTCTTCTTCCCCTTGAAGCCGTATATAGCTAGAATGTTCTTGCCAACTATATCCCACTCCTCGTCGCCTGAACCCATATCGACTTTAACTATCCTCGACCCAGGTGGGAAAACCCAGTAAGCTACGTAATCATATTCAACTACTTCAGGTTCGTATCTATTCTCATAGATATTAAGCCCTATTTTTATAGGTACTCTAAACCTTATGCAGAAAACTATGTAGGGTCTTTTCCTACTACCTCTAAACCCTATATCTATCATGCTAACCTTGGGTCTAACCCTGATATTATTGACAACAACTTGTTCTTTATCTAGAAAACTCTGCATATTTGCCCAAAGCTTCCCAACCTCCTCATTGAAAAGTTTTTCATCTCTTAGCACAGTATCGTAGTATCCGTAAGGATCGTGGTAATCGAATACGAGGTAGTAGGATATGTAGTTTAGCGATACGTAGAAAAAGCCTTGAGCATATATAGGCTCAACATGTTTACTTGCTTCCTCTAGAAATCTTGTTGAAGCCATGCCGAACCACTTCTCTACGTATTCATCTCGAAGAACGAGCTTATATCTTCGAAATCTCTTCTGAAATCCTTTCTAGTCTCGGTCTCTACCCCTATGAACATCTTCACGAAGTTAGCTATCTTCTCTAGAACTTCTGAATGGTGTTCACGTGTAGATCTTCTCCAAGCCTCGGGATCTCCAAAAACTATGGGTGCCACAACGTGTTCTACATAAACTTCTGCAACAGGGCAGTTATAGACACAGAATTTGCATTGGATACACCTCTTCTTATCTATAACAGGCCTCTCCCTACCCCCTACATGGATAAGCTTTGCCGCACCCGATGGACATATAGTTTCGCAAGATCTACACCCTGTGCATAGACGCCATCTGTAGTAGAGTTTCAGTATATCGATAAGCTTCTCTATACCTTCCTCTTTGCTGAAGCTAGCTTTAATCCTTCTACCTTCTACAACGATAACGGTGTCTCCCCATCTGAACTCAGCTACCTTCTTCCCGTAGTCTACGGAGTAGCTGAACGGGTTTATAGAAGTTGCCTGGTTATCCAGTATACTTACGTCTATCTCTTCACCTAGAACAACCTCTGTATATCCCTCACCTCTAGATACACTCTCTATAGACGGGTTCAAATCTTTTGTGAAAGTTCTACGCCAATCATTTACCCTATCCACTACACCTAACCTCTTCGACAACATTGTTCTGTACCTAGCAGGTGCATTCCATCTCCATAAAGCGTAGTCTATCCACTCCCTAGGGAGCTCTAGCTTCTTAGCCCAGAACTCTAGAATTTCTAACCATCTACTCCAGAGTTCCCTATGTGTTTGAGAAACAAGATCTAGTTCAGCCATAGTCGAGGCTGGGCACATAAAGCACCCAATTCTTTCATAACCCATGAAGTAGAGTGGGTTAGGCTCTAGCTTGTTTATGAATATGTAGAGCCATACCTCGAACTGTGACCACTCATTTATAGGTGAGAGGTTTAGTAGGTATGGAGACCATCTAAGTCTCCAAACCCTAGGGCTTCTAGCTCTATCGATAGACTCGAAAGCTCTTTGACCAACAACATTCAAACCTCCTTTACTCCACATCTTCTTAACAGTTATAGCTAGAGGTGCAAGCTTACATACTTTACAACACCATCTATAGTCTCTCCCAGGAACCCCAAGCTCGTAAACACTACGCCAAAACTTATCGTTTGCTGAAGCTTCTACAAGCTCTAGACCATACTTATCAACTGTTTTGTAAACAGTTTCAACTGTTTCAGGAAGCTCTATACCTGTGTTGTTGAAGAGGATAACAGGTTCGAATCCTAGACCTAGAGATAGGTGGAGAGCAACAAGACTATCTTTCCCACCGCTGAAAGAAACTACGACAGGTTTTCGGATTTTCTCGTACATAATGAAGAGGAATTTTTTCGCTCTAGAAGTTAAGATCCTTATGTAATCTCTATGAGCTTCGATAACATCCATTATATCGGATTTCCTCCGAGCTTCTACTATCTCTATTTTTTGTCCAGATCCCCACCACGTATGGATCATAATCTTGCCTCTACCTCTAGAATATCCAAGACCAACGATATTGTCTTCTCTATCGAGTAAGACAACCTGTTTATACTTCTCGATATCTTTATCGATTCTAACTATATCTCCATGGACATAGTTCTTCTTATCAACAACTACTTTCTCAAGCACATCAGGGTAGCTAGTGTAAAGATTTTCAGCTGTATACCTAGATAACCTGAATCTCCATCTACGTAAAAGAGGTTCGAAGTATAGCCTACCTATGTGTATACCATCTGCTACAACCTCCTTCATCTCGTCGTAGTACGGAGCTTTATTGAGTAGAAGAGGTGATTTTCCGATGATATCGTTGAACCCTTTAGAAGTCCCGAATTCGTAGATATAAGCATCGCTAAGAAACCTGTAATCACGTTCAAAAGCAAGCCTAGCATCGCCAGGATCTGATAAGGGGACTCTTTTAGCAGGAGACCTACATCTAGGACATATATTTTCAAGTACAGGTATGTTGCAGTTGAAACACCACCATATCTTCTTTATCTTTGGCCATGTCAACCTCATCAACGATACCCGCAGAACTTAGCTAGGTTAACACCTCTAGCCTAGCTTTTGTATACAATGCTTTTCTACCTTAATTACTTACAAACTCTACAACTACGGATAGGTTTAATACCCTATAACCCGATGTCTGTATTTCGAGAAGTTAGAGAAGGCTCTACAACATGAGTAGATCACAAGATGAGATAGTTAGAAGTTATTTCGTTGATAAAGGTTCGTTGTTTAGGATAGTGATGGACTCTAAACATATGCTGTATAGAGCTAAAAAGATTGCTAAAGGTGTAGCTAAACAGCTTATGTTTATGGGGATAGATAGAGGGTATATACTGGATATAGGTTGTGGAACTGGTAGGATAGCCCTAGAGCTAGCTGATATAGGCTACCACGTGGTAGGTATAGATATTTCTCGGCAATATGTAGAAGAAGCAATTAGACGTGCAGAAGAGAGAGGTTTATCTGATAAAGTTAAGTTCATTGTATGCGATGCGAGAGATATAGTGTCGTGCTTAAAGGGAATGGAGTTCGATGCAGTGATTTTCGTATGGTCTTCAGTTATAGGTTATTACGATGAGGATACAGATGTAAGGATCCTCTCCCAGGTAAGGAATGTTGTAAAGGGTAGTAGTGCTCTATTCCTTATAGACTTCGTAAACAAAGAGCATATCATGATGGAGTTCATGGTCACGGGTGTTAAAACCTATGCCTACGACTACGGCAATTACGTTGTTCTTGAGAATACCTTGTTTAACCCGATAACGAGCGAAGTCTTGATAAAACAGGTATTCTATAGGAAAGAAGGTAGAGACCTTGTATACATCGACGAATCGTACTTCAAGATGAGGGTCTATAGCTTAAGCGAATTAGTTCAGCTAGCTCGGAGAAGTGGTTGGTGTTTGAGTAGAGTTCTCAAAGAGATAGGTGGTGAACCTGGGTACAATCCTTTAGGACCTCTAAACCTTGTTTTTACACCTTGTAAACAGTAGAGATACGCTTATAATGTTACTAAACATACCCTGTCCTTAGATGATGTAAGAGTCCCGCGATACAGATAGAAGATGATGTTAACCACCGTCGCTGATAAGTATAGGTGAGGATATGTTGGAGAGAAATTCTTTCGATAGAGAGCTGGGGCAGATATGTTTAGAAGATCTTGTAAAGGTGAAGCCTGTAACTTTCGATAGTATAAGGTCTTCAGCTCTCAATCTCTTCATACAGAAGGTATCTATCCCCCCCAGCGTTAAAGATGAGTTAAAACGTGTGAAGCTAAGGTATGTTGCTAAATGTGAACGTGTTTACCAGTTGATAGCTACAGAGATCAGCGCTATAGCGAGACTACCTATCAACGAGCTCCACCCTTTCTACCTCGAGCTACTAAACATAGCTAGCGATGGTCATTACCAAGACATAATCAAGTCCGCTAAAAAAATTGTGGTTATTGCAAGCGATCTCTGGCGAGAGTATAGGAGAAAGATACTCAACAGCTCTTCTCATGAAGAGGCGAAGAAACTTGCTAGAGAATTCGTTGGTAGAATTCTATCGCTAGTTAAGAGGAACTCGCACTACTTCAGCTATCTACAAGAGATAACAAAAACTGTTAAAACGACACCGTGTGTAGTTACTGAATGGCCGACAGTCATAGTAGCAGGTATGCCTCAAGTAGGGAAATCTACGTTGGTAAGCAGAATTTCTTCAGCTAAACCGAAGATCTCGCCATACCCATTCACAACGAAGACTGTTATCATGGGCCATGTAAAGCTTAAGGAGGGTTTATATCTACAGATTCTCGATACCCCAGGTATACTTGATAGACCGTTAGAAGATCTGAATACTATAGAGAGAAAAGCTATTGCTACTCTAAGACATTTAAAAGCTGTTACAGTTTACCTTATGGATCCTTCGCCTGATTCCTACTACAGCTTTGAATCCCAGTTAAACGTTCTAAAATCTGTTGAATCTATAGTTGGGAAGGAGAGGATCTTCGTTGTATTCAATAAGATTGATAAAGTAGATAACGAGAGAGTTAGGAAGTGTGCTGATCTAGTTGAAAAAGTTGCTGGATTCCAGGTAAGGTTAGCTATAAGTGCTCTACACGGATACAACGTGGATAAGCTTCTTAACGAAGTTCTGAAACTCTATGACACTATATACGGGACTAGCTATCATAGAGAACTCTAGGCTTCCTCCTTCTCTCCGCTCTCTTCCTCTGTAACCTCTTCAACTTCCTCAACGATCTCTTCCTCGACCTCTTCTAGACCCTCAGCTCCACTGGTCTGCTCAACACCTTCAGCAGGTGGAGGTTGGGTTTCAGCGATTTCAGGAGCTTTAGATTTCGGAGGTACTTCTTGAACTACGTCGAGTACTTTCGAGTATACCCAGAACTCATCGGCTATGATAGGGATTTCAGGGAATGTGTATCTGAATCCGCATGCTGTACAGAATACTTCTGCACTCTTCTTATCAGTCTCTTTATCGACCTTGATTACTATAGATAAGCTATAGGGGTTTCCACATACAGGGCACTGCCTAAGGCTTTGATAAGCTCTAACCTTTCTAGCTTCCTGCATCATCTTCTTAACAATTTGCCAAGTTCTACGCCACTTACTTCTACGTCTAGCCATAAACTTTACACCTCGTATTCTAGAAGAATCCGGAATTTATATAGATTAATGATTTAAACATATTCCTTCGTAACTTAAGTAACTTAAAAACTGTATTACAGTATAATATATAGAGGTGCCCGAGCTATGAGTGAACACGAGTCTGAGAAAAGAAGGAGAAGAAGATCTATATTCGATATGTTCGATGAACTCTTTAGAGAACTTAACGAAGAGCTAGAGGAGTTCATGGATGAGATTTGGAGATATAGACCTATGATAAAACCGGAAGAGTCTCTTGAGATATATAGAAAGCCTATTGTCTATGGTTTTAGGATTGAGATAGGTCCTGACGGAGTTCCGAGGATCTACGAATTCGGCAACGTTAAGAGAACCCCTAGGGGTAGGGTAGCGGTTGTTGAAGAAAGAGAACCTCTGGTAGATATCTATGAAGAAGATGATAAGATAAGAATTGTTGCAGAGCTTCCCGGTGTTGATGAGAATAAGATTAATGTTAGAGCTATAGATGATAAGCATATAGTTATCGAGGCTTCTAACCACGATAGGAAGTATAGGAAAGAGTTAGAGCTTCCTGTTGAAGTAGATGTGGATAGTGCTGATGCTGTTTATAAGAACGGTGTTCTAGAGATAAAGTTTAAGAAGAAGAAGGTAGAGGAGAAGAAGGGGAAGGAGATAAAGATTAGAAAAGAGTAGAACAGATCAGACCAAAGTTCAGCATTTTTTAAAGTTGTTACGGTAGCTTCTTACAATCCTTATATTGCCGACGCTACTGATAACTCTTACAGTTATAGGTGTTGAAGGGTTCTCAGCTGATCGCCTAAGAGTATTCACGATGTTTACACATTTCTCTATATCTAAACCTTGCTCAGCTTCTATACATACTTTCTCTAGGTTATCAGCTATATCGAGGAGTATACCATCTACAGTAACGTAGTTACCCATAACGATATCTGATAGCTCTGCAAGTTCTAGCTTAACCTCGAACTCCGGTATCTCTATAGATGATCCTGGGGGTATGAATAACAATGTTTTGAGATCCTCTACATTCTCAACCTTTACCTCTGTACACTTATACTCGTCTTCCTCTATAATCGGTATAACCTCTGCTTTCTTATACTCACAGTTACTACATCTCAACGTAATTATTATAAGAGTTTCATAGAGTGATCTGTACTCCGAAATAATTAACGAAGCTTCGTTACCGCATACAGGGCACCCAATCTTCTGTGTTGATAGTATATATACTCTCTCCCCGATATCGATTCTATCACTTGACGACACCATATCTGCATATCCTCAAGTATACCTATTCTAGAAGCATATTTTGTGAATAAAATTTAAAAATACCTCTGAATAGATATGATGTTCAGCGTAGGTGTACTACATTGAGCTTATCAAGAATATACGTCGGTATATATAGGTTCTGGTCTAAGTACTCTACAATAATCACAGCTATAATCGTGTTCATAGCTGCTGTAACAGCTTTCTGGTTAAGATTTCAGCAATACCTAGGTGTTCTAAACGGTGTTGGAGCTGTATATCCAGAAGCTAGACTTGATGAACTAGATACTTTCGTGAATTTCTGGATTGTTAACTACATGGATAAGAATGGCCCTCTCTCTTTCTATTCGCTAACAAGAAATAATCCAGCTACATGCCTATTCTGGTACCCTGAGTGTAGAGATATAGCGCATTCAGAACTTCCAGGACATATATACACGATATACTTGCTGTACCAGCTATTTAAACCTCTCAACATCTCTCTATACGACTTAATAGCTTTACTACCCCCTATCCTCGGAGCACTAGGCGCTATATTCACAGCGCTAGCTGTTAAAGAAGTTTCGAAAAGCAATCTAGCCGCAGCCATGTCATCCCTTATGTACGCCTTCATATTCTTGAGTAGAGAGATAGCGGGTTTCACAGTTAAATATAGCTTTGGTTTATTTACAGCACCTCTATCGATATGGCTACACATAAGGTTTGTCAAGAATCCTACAATAGCTAACGCTATTATAGCTGGGCTTAGCCTTGCTTATGCAGCTAGTGTTTGGACTGGAGCAGGTTTAACCTTCATACCTGTATACGTATTCCTAGCGTTAGCACCTCTACTACTCGATCTATCTAACCTTAAGAACTTCACGAAGTACTCGATACTATTCGGTATAGAGATTGTTATACCTATTCTAGCTATGTTAGTGATACCTCCTTACAGAGGTGGAAGAGCTGTTATGTGGATAGCGTTTATAGTAGCGTATATACTCTATATCTCGGGAGCAGGGCTCCAGCTTTTCCTAGGTAGAAATAGGGGTTTCAAGATATATTTAGCGATGTTGATAGTTTTAACGATTTGCGGAGGCTCTTTAATATGGCTTATAGCTACTAACAGAGCTTTCTTCGAAGCATTCACAAAAGTTATCCCTATAGCTGGTAAGATACTACTAGGACTCGGTATAAATCCTGGTGGTGTTGCAGAAACAGTAGCTGAGTACCAAGCTGGGCATCCTCTTGCTGGAGAACCTTATATGGTGATGCTTCTGCTAACCACAGTCTTCTTACTCATACCTATAGCTATAGTCGATGCTGTTAAGAAGAGAGATGTGGTATTCCTAACGTTAGCTGTATGGGCTTTCCTATCCTGGTATGCTACATACAATACATCTTACTTCAGCGACTACACTAAGATAACTTCTGTAGCTATCGTTGGTATAGCTGTTGGTAGAATACTTGTATTCTCTACACCAGTCATAAGGAGTATAGGTAGATATGCCAAGGTTAGCTTAAGCTTCGAGAAAATACTAGGTATACTTCTAGCAATAGCTGTAGCTATACCTTCTATCTACGCATCCTACGACATGTCCAAGCTATACAATGCTCAAGCACTTGTAGGGACAATGTTAGCTAGAGCAGAAGGATTCTATATGCAAACCGATGTATGGTTGAAAGCTCTTGAATATTTACGTAGAAACACCACATCTAACTCCCTCGTTGTTAGCTGGTGGGACTACGGTTACTGGTTATCAGTTATAGGGAATAGATCAACAGTAGCTGATGGAGCAACTATAAGCGGTGCGAAGATACAGAGATTAGCACAGTACTTCGTAGAGAACTACAACGAATCCTACAAAATACTTAAAGAGTTCGGCGCATGTAGAAAAGATGCTGTCTACATAGTTATCTTCAGTCCTGTCGATGTATACGCTTCTACAGATACCCAAACACTGTACATAGCCTTCCCTGTTTACCCGATGAGCTTCGGCGATATACCTAAGTTTATAAGCGCCATAGTTTACCTAGGAACAGGTAGATGGGCTAATCAAGATCTCCGATATACTACTAGGAAATACAACTACGATTTATACACCAACGAATGGATAATACAGGCATCAACCTATATACAATATGGACAAACAGGTGGGCAGGTGGTGAGCTTCATATCGCTGAACTTAAACTCGTCAAGAGTGTTATACTCAACTCTTCCGAGGTTGTTTATGTGGGCTGTATCCCAGAAATTAAGAGAGCTGTACCCAGGTTTTGAACAGGAGATTGTACCAGCATTAATAGGTTCTGAAGGTGTAACTACTGTGTTATACATATCGCAAATAACTAAAGAGGTTATAACGTTTGACTACGTCTTAGACCCGAAAAAGTTAGAACAGGATATATATGAAGTAGCTTTCGTATCAGTATCGCAACCATACATAATACATGCACAAGATATAACTGTCTACAAATACGTGTTCGTAGCTATTCTGAAACTGAGAGAAGATGTTTTAAAGAATCTCTGCACCTAGTTCTCTCCAGACTCCTCTTCCTCCGTAATACCCTCTTCCTCTTCAGCCTCCTCCTCTTCGCCGACTTCGTAAAGCCTAAACTCTCCCGACCTAGCATGAACCTTCATATGGAAAAACATATCATCTGCATTGAAGAATAGAAGAGCATTAGGAGCTACAACCCCTGGGGTTGGATCGCTATAACTTGGGCATAGCTTAGATACATCTACACATATAGGACATACTATAAGACCTGTCGTAATATCTACACAACTCTCTATCTCTATACCTTCACCCATCTTAAATTTCCTCCTAATCCACTTAGGCTCCCAACCAATAGCCAAACAAACCACCTTACTAAAGTACTTCTCTCCCGAAGTATTTATCTTATAAACTCAGCTTCGTATTCATTGACATACGTTACAGAGGTACACTACTTAAACAGTACTACACCTAGGAAAAAATCTCGGTGAAATGATTGGAAGAGATATTGACAACACTGTTGATATACATATCGTTCGTAATGGCTATGATCTTGAGCCTAACTGCCATAGCTCTTATAGAGGGTAAAATTACGAAAATCAAGCATTAAACAAAACTATAGAGTTCCTACGTCCCGAACTACAATATTTTAAGCTATGTATATTGCTTAACTTGTTTCAAACCTTCAAGAAACAGTATAGTGAATGCTATTAATGATGATACTGTTGCTAGAACTCTATCAATATTTGCTCCATGCAGTATCGATATAACTATGAATCCTAAAGCTGTACCGAGGAAAAAGAAGGAGTACATAGTTAATCTATGAATAAATATACCTTTGATAATAATAATTTTATCGGGTTTCAAAAGCTTTTTCACAGAATACCCATCACCATCTCTTTGAACAAGCCCTAGCTCTTCTAACTTCTTTAAATTATAGTAGACTGTACTTGGAGGAAGCTTTAGTTCTCTAGCGATATCTCTAACACCTACGGATCCTCTCCTCTTAACTAAGTAGAGATATATCTTAGCCGCTGTTCGATTAAGCCTAATTTCATTACTCAAATCTTTGAACCTCTCTGTATATCTATAGAGTATCTATAAATATCTATTTGTAGAACAGAATTGTTCAAGTATTTGGATAGCTATTGTCTAAGGTCTAAATTAAAAGGATTTCTAAAACATAGTGTATAGTGGGTGAAGTCATGAATTCCATAGGTAAACAACTTATGTTAATAGTTTTAGCGTTAACGCTAGGTTTAGTACTTGTATTAACACCATATCTACTTATATCTAGACCTATATCAACAACTATACCTAGCCCGATGGTAACACCGACTATAACAACTCAACCAATAACACAGGGGGTTGTTACTGTTTCAACTTCTACTGTACCAACAATTAGAATAGAAACTCAAAATATATTTAGGGCAAACTATACAACAACCAAAGATTTTAAAACACTGTTAAACTTCTTACTAAATGCGAAAACTATTAACAATGTTATCCAGCCATACTATAGAGCACTCGGAGCGATACCGCTACCTGTTATGATGGTAACACCGACAACGCTTTTAGCTGAGTATACAGCTCTTAAGGTTTCAACTTCACCTGTATATCAAAGAGTTTCAGAAACTAATGTACAGGTTGTTGGTGTTGATGAACCTGATATTGTGAAAACCAACGGTAGGATTATAGTTTTTGCCTCTGGTTCAAAGATCTATGTAGTAGATGCTAAAGGTAGAGAAGTGCTAAGCGTTCTTGATTTTAGCGGAGAAGTTAGAGGGGTTATTCTTAGAAATAATACTTTAATCGCTCTTATCTGTAGCTATGTAGTTAGACCAATAATTATCGATATAGCTACAAGTTTTAAAACTGTTATAGCTCCAGGTACAGCGAATACTAGTATTATTGTTGTAGACCTAGCTAACGGTAGAAATCCGAAAGTTTTACTAAACGTTGTATTAACAGGAGATCTTGTTGATGCTAGGAGAGTTGATAATAGGGTCTATGTTGTTGTTAACCAAGGTATAGACTTCAACATTATTGGTAATAATACTCTACCTCTACCTATAGTGAACGGAGAACCTCTAAATCCTGAAAAAATACATATAGTAGATAAAACAGCTTCGAACTACATCAATATAGCGATAATCGATATAGATAACCTTAAGTTTAACGTTGAGTCTTTCGTGATGAGTGGTAGTAGTAGGATATATATGACTCCATCAAAGCTTTACATAATTTCAAACGAGATACCTTACAACGAAATTCTAAAGAGAATAGTTGAAAAAGCTCTTCAAATACTTCCAACTAATATCTCCAACAATATATACAAGATCTACACAGCTGGTAATGTTGCTGAAGCATATAGGGTTTTAATCGATACTCTATCTAAACTAGATAGTAGCTATGTTAAAGATGTTGTTAACGATATTAATAAAGATCTTTCATATCTTAGCGTAGAGATAGTTAAAGTATATGTATTTGATATAGAGAAGCTAAGCATATCTCTTAGAGGTTCTATTGAAGCACCTGGAAAACTACTTGATCAATTCGCTATAGAGGAGATAAACAACGTAATAGTATTAGCAACAACTTACTCAAAATCAATACCAAAACTATTTATAGAAACTATAGAAGCTATACCTAGAATTCTAGATATATCAGAAGTAGAGATCAAGATATGTAATACAACTGGATGCTATATAAAAACCTTGAAGATTCCTAAGGAGACAAAAGAAACTCAAAACATTACGTATATAGCTCTACAGATTACCTCTAGCGACGATACCCAGAACAATGTATATCTATTCAATGCATCTACACTACAGCTTCTAGGTAAATTAGAAGGTCTTGCTAAAGGTGAACGTATCTACGCAGCAAGAGTTGTTAAAAACATTCTATTCCTAGTAACATTCAGACAAGTAGACCCATTATTCGCTATAGATATGAGCAACCCAAGTAACCCTAGAGTATTGGGATTCCTGAAAATACCAGGTTTTAGTGAATACCTACACCCACTACCAAACGATAAACTACTAGGTATAGGTCTAGAAAATTCTGATCTAAAAATATCTCTATTCGATGTATCAAACCCAATAGATATGAAGGAATTATCGAAGATATATATAAAGAATAGCAATAGCGAAGTACTTCAAAATCACAGAGCTATAACAATAGATATAGAGTTTAAAAGAGTTTTTATACCGCTAACAATTGCATGGAGTAGGAACAGTATCGCTATTATAGAGATAAAGAACAACACCCTTGCATTAAATAATGTAGTATTTCATGAAGGGGCGAGAAGAGCTATATACATAGACCAAGAGCTTTTCATAGTATCGCCAAAAAGTATCAAAGTGTACAACTATTGGACACTTGAAGAACTATACGAAATACCATTACCACAGTAACTCTCACAGAGTTTATTTAAAACTTAAGATAAAAATTATCTTTTTATAAAGTTCAATTCATTTAATAGTTTTGAGGAATTATTCCCTCTACATTTACGGATTGAGAATAATGGTATTATCTGTAAATAATACCATACAAACATTACCTAGATTTCATTTAAAACATAAAATTTAAAATTCAATACATCCTTACCTAATATAATAATATAATAATGCTGGCGAAATAGATGAATACATTATTATTAACATGTTTAGGATTTACAACAATATCATTTATACAATTTAGTTTATTTGGAACAGCTTTACCTATTATAGTTTTAGATCTTGGTATAGGCTATGACCTAGTAGGTATTTTAATGGCTTTGTGGACTTTAATTTCTGTTGTAGTAGCTTTAATTTTCGCTAAATATCTCGATTCCATAAATATTTTTTGGTTGGCCATACTTGAGCTAGCTATTCTATCTATATCATCTTTATTAACAGCTTTTTCCTACGATTTAGCTATGCTGAACTTAGCTAGGATATTGCTAAGTTTTTCAATGCCATTTATATGGCCTATTTGTGCAAAAATTGTTTCAATGTATGTTACTAGTAGAAGGTATGGATATTCAACAGCTATCTACAATATTGGTTCGGTCATCGGTTTGGCATTGACTTACATTATCATAGCTTTAGTAGATAACAATTGGAGGACTTCTATGATTATCTCAGGTGTAATCGGTTTAACTTATATACCTATAATGTTCTCAATGTGGAGGTTTATTACTAAGGGTATGAAGACTTATGTTATTTTGAAAGATGAGAATCGCTATCGATTCAATAATTTATTTGAGCTGAATAAGAATTTCACTTTATTAGGTATACTGCTGTTTTTTGCATTCTTTTTCGCATTATATACATGGGGTTTTATAGTTAATTGGCTTTCAACGTTTTTAATATATGAGTTAAAGTTTAGTTATAGATACGTAGCTCTATACATGATTCTTATAGCTATAGTAGCTAGCTTTCTAGAAATTACTGCTGGAAAATATTCTGATAGTATAGGAGGTCTAGAGGGGAAAATTAGAATTCTGTACATAGGTTTAATTCCATCTGCTATCCTACTCCTACTCTCAACGATACTCAGCGATACTCTAGCAAGAATGATTTCAATAACGTTTTCTATAGCAATATACAGAATAGCAACACCTTCATTCTGGTCTATAGTTAACGAAGTTATACCAGTTAAATACATAGGCAAATTCAGCGCTATATATACACTAGCAGGTCCTTTAGCTGGTATAACATCATCTATATTGAATGGCTATATAGTTGCATTAACAAACTCAATAAAATATGGAGTAATTTTAGCATCTACCTCAGCATTCATATCCATAATGATATATACAGTAGCTAGAAGATTCTACATAAATACAGTAATCAACTATAAATCAAAACCTGAGATATTACCATAACACAGTACACTATAACAAATACTCAAGTAAATCATAAATATTTGATACCCTCAGTAATAAAAAGATCTTAATTCTAATTTTAAACCTCTATATATTAGTTAAACATCGAATTAATAATTAATTTCATATTTAATTATTCCTCTTCCTCTTATTCATAACTAAAAGGATGTAAAAATAATGAATAACTCTTGAGAATTAAACCTTAATATTTAATAGTATATTCAAGCTTATTTCCTTAACATAAACTACAATTTTCCTTATTGATCTTTCATCGGTTCTATATAGGTAGATCTATCTTTAGAATGAATATTCTATAGATATGTTAACTAATATATTTTGATTTGAGGAAATGAATATCATTATATATGCTATTTCTAGTATCACTAGAGATACGAAAATACCTTCAGCTATAGTACTGTTGATATCTAGTGGATACCTCAGATCATAAACTCTCTTAGTTGAATCATGGTTATGTGCATATATACTCCACCTCCTGCAAAATTTATTATAAATAACTCTTCATTAGGTGTTGCATACGCTAGCTGTATACGATTATTTTGTTGCGTAATTACAAGTCTATACCGCTTTCCAAAATTACAGAAGATTAAAAACTTCTTATTATAGTACTTATTGTATTCTTTATCTGTTGTTGAAAAGACTTCTTCTCTTTCACTAGGGATTTATTTTGATGTTCTTCTCCATAACAATATCGTTATGATCAATGTAAAACCAAATCAGCAATAAAGATAAACTTATAGTTAGGAATACAGCAGAAAGAGCATATCATCGTTTACAACTACTATATGTTACAGGCATATACTGTGATTTGCATATATCTCTCTTATCTTAGTTAACTATTAGAATACGAATAATTTAAACATGATATTTTAAGATCAGATCGAAGATGGCTTAAGGTTAGGGTCAGCAACGAACCTGCAATAAGGCTTTACATTTCCCTAGACTACAAAATATCCTCAGTGTTGAAAAGATATTACCTTGATGGAGAGGATGCATACCTCATGATCAAGGATGAGCTTTGAAGTCTAGTGTAGACAGAATGAGTGTATACAGAACCAGACTTCAAAATAGAAAAATTAAAAACTGAGCTCACGCTTTTAACAAGTTGCTAAGCGGGTTGATGCCAATGGTGTTTACCTTAAGGTATGAACAAACAACACTATACTTTGGTGTAAATGGATTAGAAAAAGCTAAGAGCTTTCTGGCTGGTCGTGAAAAGGTTGTTATCGCTACGGGAAAGACCTCCGCCAAAGTTTCTGGAGCCCTAGGAGATGTTGAGAAGGTTTTAAAGGAGTTTGGAGCAAGCTATGTTATATACGATAATATTTCTCCGAATCCATGGGCTAGTCAGGTAGAGGAGCTTGCAAAGATTATTTGGAGTGAGGGGGCTGACGCAGTAATAGCTATTGGTGGTGGTAGCCCCATAGATGCTGCTAAGGTTGCTAGCGTTATTGCTGTTAGTGGTGGTACTGTTAAGGACATTGTAAGGGGTAGGAAGCCGAAGAGGAGCGTGCCTCTAATGGCTATAAATCTTACTCATGGAACTGGTACAGAAATTGATAGGTATGCTGTTGTCACGCTTAATGAGGAGAGGGAGAAGCATGGTTTGAGTGTTAAGTACCCTGAGATCTCTATAGATGATCCCAGATACACGTTGACTCTTGACAGGAGACAGACTATATATACATCACTTGACGCCTTCTATCACTCATACGAATCAGCAACATCAACCGTTAGGAACATGCTCATAGAGTCAATGGCTCGTGAAGCTGTTAGGCATATTGTTGAAGCTCTGCCTAGAGCTGTGAACGATCTGAGGAATGTTGATCTTAGGGAGAGACTTCTATATGCATCCATGATAGCTGGCATAGCTATAGACGCTGGCTCAACGCATCTTAACCACGCCATTGAGCATGCACTAAGTGGTCTACAGCCAAAGCTTGCACATGGATGTGGTCTTGCACTTCTTGGACCAAGAATCGTTTACTACACGCACAAGGCTGTACCCGAAGCCTCTGCCTCAATAATAAGGATTATAGACCCTACAATAAAGCCTGTAGCTGATGATGCTGAGAAGGTGCAGAAAGCTGTTGAGAGGTTCCAGAAAGAAGTTGGGTTTGAGGAGAGATTGAGTGATTATGGCTTCACAGAGAAGGATATTAATACAATTGTTGAGTACACTATGAAGAGACTTGGCTACATGTACTCAAATACGCCATTCACAGTAACTGAAGAGATTATAAGGGATGTTGTTAGAAGTGCTATCTAAACATAATCTCTTTTAATCTCTTTTTACTTGTTCCTCTCTTTCCGCTCTTGAGATATTTAACCTTAGTAAGCATAGAATATATTCTTGGCACCTAAAACGGTGCACTCAATGCCTAAAGAGGCCATGCTCTACAGGGTTCTAGACCCCTCTAAGAATCTTGTTAAATGTACTGTGTATCCTAGGAGGTGTAAGCTTGCTGATAACCAGTATGGCTTCTGTGGTATTAGGTGGAATTTTGGTGGGAAACTATACCTGGTCTCCCATAGCTTGACAATAGCAGTTGCTATAGATCCTATAGAGAAGAAGCCTCTGTACCACTTTAATCCGGGCTCCCTGGTCTTCTCGATGTCTACAACAGGGCTGTAGCTGGGTATGTGCTCTCTGCTAGAACTGGGATATTAGTCAGAGAAGGGTTATAGCTGGGTGGAAACTACCACCAGAGCTAGCTATTGAACTAACGCAGACGTATGGTGCCCAGGGAATTACCTATACCTATAATGAACCTGTGGTGTTTATAGAGTATGCATACGATGTTGAAGTGCTGGCCAAGAAACATGGGTTCTTCAATACAATGGTTACAAATGGTTACATGACTAATGAGACTGTGGATCTAGTGGCAAAGTATATCGATGCCGCGACAGTTGATCTCAAGGGTCATGGAGACAAGTAGTTCGCTAGGAAATTTAGTCTTATACCCGATACTGAGCCTGTTTTTTAGGCTATGATTGAGCTGAAGAAAAAGGGTGTGTTTATAGAGGTTGCAGACCTTGTAGTCCTTAGATATGGTGACGATCTTGAAAAGGCTAAGAAACTTGCTAGGTGAATTGTTGAAAATCTTGATCCTGAAACACCTGTACACTTCCTAAGATTCCACGGACTACAAGCTTCTAGACCTTCCATCAACACCTATAGCAACTCTTGAGAAACATATAAAGATTGCAAAGGATGAGGGACTTCACTACGTATGCATAGGTACTGTGTCTGGACACGAATATGAGAACACATATTGCCCAAGGTGTGGAAGACCGTTGATTAGAAGGATAGGATTTGACATTGTTGAGCTTAATCTGACTGAGGATATGAGATGCCCATACGGTGGATATAAGATTAATATTGCTGGTAAGATTCATCCTACCTACAAGATAGATCACTTTGTATACATACCTCTAGAGACTTTGAGAAGTGTTGGGAAGCCTCTGAAGCTTGCAAAGCTTTAGAATGTGCTTCATGAGTGAGGGTACTACGTAGCTGATGACAGGATTAGAAACATTCTAAAAGAGTTCATAGTCAAAGACATACTTGTGGAGTTCCCAGATGGCACCATAGGCTTTCCAGAATGGGGTAAGTGGTACATTCCTAGAAACGTTATGAGAGTGAAGTCTCTCAACCCATACAAGTTCTACCAGCGTTACGGATCCTACGCAGTAACTATTAGGAAAATGGGTCTACTAGTTGAAGAGACTCTCAGAATCATTCATGGGAGAGCCTTGAAGGGTAAGATCGGTAAAGCTTTTGTGAACCGTGCTAGGGGTAGGGGTGTATGAGTAGGGGAAGGTTTTAACGCATCTCCCCGTACAAAATCATGATAATGATGGATAGCGAGCAGCTTCTCAGGTTAAGGTACGCAATAGTGATGCCAATGCTACCACCACTATCTGGAGCTCTCAATACTGAAGATGTTGAGGAGATAAATGTAGGTTAGTTGATCAACGTTGTTGAGCATTACATCAGCGCCTACAATTTAGAGGGGCCGAAGATTCTCGAAGAAACCTGCAGAAAACACTTCGGTAGATCCTGCGACGAGTTACAGCCCAATGAGTTGCTAAATATACCTCTTAAGATGCTTAAAAGATGGAGTCTCATTCGATATCGTTGTAGAAACTATGGCGATACTATACAGCACGCTAGTATATATGTTGAACATCGTAGCACCTGAGGAGTATGGCAAGCTATTGACAAGAGGGTTTATTATAGAAGATACACAGCAAACCTGATCTTCACCGTAATCATTATACAGTACTCACACCATCTTTTGAGTCTTATATATCTGAGTGTGGTGTGGAAAATATTAGTGGGCCTCTGTCTCCGTTCTATCGAATTAAAAGACAGAGGTATAGGAACAGGACCTATTACTATCTTTATAAAGAATGGTATAATGCTAATGCTAAGAGGAAGAGGTCTAAGCTTATTGGTAGATGCGATGAGCTGGAGAAGATCGTTGAGGAGCTTGAGAAGCTTAAGCAAGGAGTTGATAGTTGTTGGTGCGGGGGGTGGGATTTGAACCCACGCAGGCCTACGCCAGCGGGTCTTAAGCCCGCCCCCTTTGACCTAGCTCGGGCACCCCCGCACTTATTTACAGCTCTATTTTCATATTTTGTTTTTTAGGGGTTAAATATTTATCAATACTTGGCTGTGATGATGCACGAGCGTGTTGATTTATGATGTATGTCAAGAGTACTGAGCCGAGAGTATTTATTACTTGTGGTGTTGGTAAGGAGAAGTTTGTTTGTGATGATGTTAAGAATATTTTATTTAGTGTTGGTGTTGATGTTGAATGTAGAAGTTTTGATGGTAGAGGTTTTGTTGTTATTTACTTTGGCGATGATGTTGATGTTATTAAGGTTGTTAGAATTCTTGTTTCTAGGTATGTTAGGGGGTACTGGGTTATACCAATTGATATGGTCTGTAGAAGTAGTTATGAAGAAGTGTCGAAGTGTGCTATAGAAATTATTCTTTTGAAGGGCTTAGATCTTCCTCTACGTTTAGTTGGTGTTTGTAGGAAACGTGGTTTTGCTATAGATTCGTGTTCTAATCTTCTTAGATATGTAGGTGAGAAATTAGAGTCTTTAGGTATAGCTGTTGTGGATTTCAAGGATTACGACTATGTTCTTAGGATTGAGGTTGTATATGAAGATACTTTCTTATCACTTTACAGAAAAGAACAAGAGACTTTGTTTAGAGTTCAAAGGAGGTAATATTTCCTATACCCCGATATTCATCATAATTCAGTGGGCATGACTTAAGACATCTATACTTATGCTTTTCTTAGAGGTTATATAAACTTTCGCTACAGTCTGTAACAAGAACAAGTTTTGTATTAGTTGTAGATATTTTATGTATAGCCGTAGTATTTGGTCAACCACTTCCTCTAAACAATTTCTAAAGCCATCTAAACACATAGAAATAGTTGAAAATCTCTGCGAATCTACATCGATAAAGGTTCAGCAACTCGCTAAGTTGTCTCCGAGACATAGATAAGAAGTTTAATATACGTGAGTAGCTCATGGATTAATACTCTGATATGAAGTGGTGAAACCCTGAACTAGGCAAGGAATTCTTACAAGAAAACAGTTTATTGCCTTGGAGAAACCCTTTATATTAAGTCTTAAATACTTCAGCTATACCACAGAGTTTAACAGTTGGTTTTATACGTGGTGGTATTAATTTGAGGAAGGTTTACGTTGTCGGAGTAGGTATGACTAAGATCGATAGACATTATGATAAAGGTTTTGCAGAACTTGTACACGAAGCTTTTGTTAAAGCTTACGAAGATTCTCGTGGAGCTGAACCAGAGGCTGTTGTTGTTGGTAATATGCTTAGCAGTTCTCTATATCAGCAAGACTCTTTAACAGCTCTAGTTGCTGACGCTATGGGTTTGAGGGGTAGAGGAGGGTTCAAGGTTGAAGCAGCATGCGGAAGCGGTGGTTATGCATTTGTTGCTGGTTACAGTCTTGTAGCCTCTGGTTTATACGATGTTATTGCTGTTGTAGGTGTTGAGAAGATGTCTGACTACCCAACAGCTAGAGTTACATCAGCACTAGCTCAAGCTGCTGATGCTGAGCATGAGGTTATATATGGAGCTAGTTTCCCAGGGTTGAATGCTCTAGCTATGAGACTCTACATGAAGATCTACAGAGCTTCTAGAGAAGATCTAGCACTATGGCCTGTTAGAATGCATGAATACGCTTACTACAATCCCTATGCACAGCTGAGGAATAGGATAACAGTTGAAGATGTATTGAAATCTACAACAATAGCAGACCCGATAAAGTTGATGGACTCTGCACCAGTAGGTGATGGAGCAGCTGTTGTAATACTTGCATCAGAGGACATGGCTAAGAAGTTTAACGATACACCTATACAAATAGCTGGTGTAGGGTTGGGAAGCGATGCTCTAGATCTTAGCTCTAGAGATGATCTGTTAAAACCTTTGAGCATAGTTAAAGCATCAGAGAAAGCTTATAGAATGGCTAAGGTAGAGTCTAAGGATATAGATGTTGCTGAGATCCACGACGCTTTCACAATAACAGCTCTCCTCTGTATAGAAGGTCTGCGATTCGCTGAATGGGGAACATCGTGGAAGATGATTAAAGAAGGTAGGTTTACTAAAGATGATAAACCAGCTCTAAATCTTAGTGGAGGATTGAAAGCTAGAGGACATCCCGTAGGTGCTACAGGTGTATATCAGGTAGCTGAGATAGCTATGCAGCTTAGAGGAGATTTCCCAGGGGTAAAAGCTTCTTCACCTAGCATAGGGTTAGCTCTAAATACTGGTGGTGTAGCAACACTAACATCTGTAGTAATCCTTAAGAGGTGATAGATATGATTATGTCTCCTGCTCGTGTTTGGAGAGAAAGAGGTTCTAGACTAAGACTCGAAGGATCTAGATGTAAGAAATGTGGAAAGATGTTCTATCCACCGAAACCTTCTTGTCCTTACTGTAGTTCGCTAGAAACTGAGAGAATTGAGTTACCTAGGAAAGGTAAGGTGATAAGCTGGACAATAGAGTACACCGTACCTGAAGGGTATAGAGCAGAAGCACCTCTAGTAATAGCTCTTATAGAGCTTGATAACGGTGTCAAAGTTCTATCAGCTTTAACAGATGTAGAACCTGATAAAGTTTACGACGGTATGGAGGTAGAAGCTGTGCTTAGAATATTGTGGGTTGAAGGTGCCGAAGGTCTCATAGTCTACGGGATAAAATTCGTACCTATACAATAATCATAGTCCACAACTGTGTTCTTCATGAATAAGAGGATTAGAGCGATACTTTTCTCCATATCTATCACGATCTCGACCACGATGCTCATAGCTCTTGTAGAGGGTGTTCTCTTCTACATATACTCTATATTAACAGGGAATCTCGTAGAGTTGGAAGCCTCAAACAGATTCATACTAATCGTGGTAACGATCTCTATACCTAGTATACTAATTTCTATCAGTTTAAGAGGTTCTGCTCTAACAGAGATTGAGGATGCTATAATAGCTATATCTATTGCGTGGATAGCTATACCCGCTATCAATGCCTTCATATACAGCTACACCGTGGGTATAGACTACATAGACGGGTTTTTTGAATCGTTAAGCGGTTTCACTGGAACTGGTCTCACAATATTCTCTAGACCTGAAGATCTACCCTATACAATCCTTATCTGGAGAGCTACAACACAGTGGATAGGTGAGCTTGGTGTAATAGTTTTTTCTGTAGCTTTGCTACCCTATATCCATAGGGTTCTGGGGAGGATATACTTAGCTGAACGAGGTGTTAGACTAGGGCCAACGATTCTGTCTACAACTAGAAGACTTCTAACTATATACCTCTTCCTCACTTTTACAGGGGTCTTGATGCTGATGATGAGCGGAATGAATTTCCTAGATGCTGTAGCGCATTCAATGACAGGTATAGCTACAGGTGGCATGTCTACAAATTCCCAAAACATAGGTTTCTGGTACAATATCGCTGGATATAGAGTGTTGTTAACCTCGGTTATCATCATGGTTTTCGGAGCCCTAAATTTTGCTGATCTTCATAACTTGTTTAGGGGAAAAGTGAAGAAATTCCTGAGAAGCCCCGAAGTTAAGTGGTTCTTCTACATCACATTATTCTTATTAGCAACAGTTATAGCTATAGTTATAATCTGCTATGGGTTTGACATCGAATTAATAGGTTTAGCTATATACAACACTATCTCTGGACTTACAACAACAGGTTTCCAGGTTGGTTATATAGGGAAAGAATATAGCGAAATTCTTAAACTAGTTATCGTAATAGCTATGGCTATAGGGGGTGCCACTTTCTCTACGGCTGGAGGTATTAAGATTAAGAGAATTATTATAGCGTTGAAAGCTCTTGGCTGGTCTTTTGCAAAACCATTCCTACCAGAGAAAGCTTATTTCGTTAAAAGAGTTGGTGAAGAAGTTATCGATGAAGAGAATATAGCCTCGACCTACGCATACATAGTGTTATACATGCTAACAGCAATTACTATCTCTGTACTGCTCTACATAACCCTGAACTTGAGCGGGTATGTATGGAGTAGGAATTATATCGATGCTCTTTTCGAAACAGTATCAGCTCTATCCTGTGTAGGACTTACAACAGGTATAACCTCTATCTCTATGCCTATACAAGCAAAGGTATTGCTAATGGTAGCTATGTATTTTGGGCGATTAGAATTCTCACCTCTATACATAGTTATAGGGTATCGGTATAGAAGTAAAATGATATTGTAAATATCGTAAGCTTTATAAATCGCTAGCGACAAAACAGTAAACCTGATATCTAATAAAAACCCTTTATAATATCTGGTTAAAATACTATGAGGATTTTAATTGTAGGAGCTACTGATGAAGCTCTAGATATAATTCGCGAGTTAGTGAAGAATAAACACGAGGTTGTAGTTGTAGATGATAATAAGAGTCGTATAGATAGAGTTGTACAGGAACTCGATATAGCTGCTCATCTCTTCTCCTTCATAGATCTAGAAGTTTTTCAGCAAATAGGTATGCATAGAGCTGACGTAGTTATAGCTATGCACCCTATCGACACTATAAACATAATAGTATGTACAATTGCTAAATACTTCAGAGTACCGAAGGTATACGCAATTGTAAATAGTAGAGAATCAGCGAATATCTTGGAGAAACTAGGGCTTTCCAATAGTGTTAAAGTAAAATCGAGAGCTATGTTTAAAGAAGTACTGGAGATGGTGTACAACATAAAGATAGCTGAACTCGATGATAAATATTACCTAGTTATAGCTACTGTCGAAGAAGGTAGTAACCTAATCGATAAAAAAGTTGAGGAGGTCGAAGATGAAGGTGTGAAGGTTTTAACCATAGTATCTAACGATAACAATGTCGTGAACTTCGATAAAAACTACAGCTTTAAGAAGAAAGATAAAGTTCTGTTTATTGTTGATAAGGGTAAGTTTAGTTCATTTCTATCCAGTTTCACTTAATGAAGATATACCAACATATTATCACATAAATAGATATAAGATAGATAACTTGACTACTTAGTGTACCTATGTACCTAGTTTACCTCAGGTGTACCAATATATGTCTATAACCTTTGAATCACTACAAGATATTCTAGAAGTAGTGAAGCAGTACGTATTACCTATCGTTATAGCTTTTGTCATAGTTGTAGTGATATACATCATTATTAGCAAAGTTCTTTCAAAGATCAGATCTAGAGGTATTGTGTCGAGAGGGGTAGAGGAAGCTGTAAAAATGGCTGTGTTGATAGCATCCGTGATAATCGTGATACCTCTAACACTTTCCTCATGGTTCCAAGTATTTCATGTAGCGATAACATTCATCGCTATACTTCTGCTTCTCGCCGGGTTCATGTTGTACTACATAAGGTCCTACGCAGAGAACACGCTATCGTATATAATCTTCATCTCCTCGAATGTTGTGAAAGATGGTGAATATGTAAGGGTTAGTATTAATAACGAAGTATACGAAGGGAAGATAAGCATATCTGAAGGGGGTTACGCAGTTATAGAGTCAGACGATAAGAAAGTGTATATCCCATACAGCTTGTTGATAAAGTCTGTGATAACTAAAACAATTCGTAACAAAGCTATGTTTAAACTTACTATAAGAGGTCAGAGTCTTGAACTCTCTAGGATTGTAAACGATGTTATGAATATCCTATCTAGCGAGCTTAAGATGATCAATAGAGAGAGCATCTACATAACACCTATAACGGTGAGCGATGATGAGGTTGTTCTAAATATCTCTATGGAGATCCCCAACCCTAGGAATATAGATGAATGTTACAAAACTTTAACAGAGTTGTTGATACGGAGATTCCCATATAAATTCTCTATAGAGTTCCGGTAAACTGTAGAGAATCTCTGGGATATACCTTATCGTCTACTCTTCAAAACCTTTATACCTCGGTTTAGCTGTAACTTTCTTCTCTATCTGTTTCCTAATCCTCTTCTCCAGTATACCCATAACCTCTCTAACACATGTAGGTAGATCCCAGCACATAGATTTAGCTGTGAAACCCCCTACATCGGTTACAAGCCTTGCAGAGACCTCGAAACCTCTTCTAACATCTCTTCCTCTAGATTCCTCAGGTTTCCCTATTTCTTTAATAGCTAACTTAAAGTCTATGATATTTACATACTTCGTGAAACCTGATAGATAGCTATTTACAATCCTCTCTACACTAATCCTCGTCTGCTCATCTACTTCTCCTACAGTGCTTATCTTAACCCCTAAAGGTTGTAGAACTATAGATGTTTCAAGGTACTTCTTAAGAATATCGATACCGCTTAGAACCCCTGCAATACGGTCATCACCTGTAACAATTGGGATACCTGCTACACCTCTATCTATCATAGTTTTCGCAGCTTCAACTATTTTCACACCTAGGGGTACGGTGATAGGGGGTGTAGACATGAAATCTGCAACTGGTGCTGCTAAGAAAGATTCTTCGCTTTGTATCCATTCATATCCTTTCCTTCTACTAAGTTTTATCCTGAATAACCGTTCAACTATATCGCTTAACGTTATAACTCCTACAACCCTATCGTATTTATCGACAACAGGTAATCTAGAGATCCCGTTTCTAAGCATAGCCCACCTAGCTCTTGCAATACTCTCCCATTCCTGTATAGTTATAGCTGGGGTACTCATAACATTATCTACAACAACATCAGGGATCAGATTTCTCTCCACAAGTAGTTTCAATAACATCATCCTATTGATATAGCCAACAACTTTCTGAGAATTATCAACAACAGGTATATCCCTAGCTTTCCACTGAACAATCTTCGTTACAGCTTCATCTATAGAGCTGTTCTCCCTTAAGGAGTAGGGTGGATCCATAACTGTCGAAACCTTAGTATCTCTACCAACACCTTTCAATAGTATAGCTCTGTAGCTTATAACCCCTACCAGAACTCCGTTATAGTCTACAACAGGTGCTTCTCTAATCCTTAACTCGCTCATCTTGGGTATAACCTCTCCTATCTTCATATCGGGTTTTAGTAGAATAGGGGGTTCTATAGCTATATCGCTTACAAACGACATATCTTAACACCTGCTACTGGTTAAACATATACGGTTGAGATATATTAACCGCAATGGACATTATCTACATAGTTTGAGTAGAAGTTTCCTTCTCTCAAAGGAAGGGTATTTACATAGAGTACCTCTCTTAATCAGCGAGGCTACAACTTTCCTAAGCTCAACGCTGTTTAAGTAAATACCTTGGGATTCCAGGTATTCTCTCAATTCTTCAAATGTAAGCCCTTTCTCAGCTCCCCTCACTACCTCTACCACCTTGTTCTCTACATAGTTCTCTGAAAAACTCATCCACCTCACCTCTACCGATCTTTCTCCTAGTGATAGGTTCGTATAGTATCCAAGGCTTTAAACCTTTCCTACACAAACGCCGTACAGTTGATGGATATAGTATGAATACCTCAGGCTCTAGGTAGCTAAAAACATGGTCACCAATACGTTGGGTAAGTATTTCAACAAGTTTTGAAAAACTGTTCTTCGAACAGAAACTTATCGGTATAGCCACTGTGTAAGGGATACCTTCTGCATCGAGATTCTCTAAAGCTTTGATCTGAAGATAGAAAACACTTCTATTGAAACCCGTAATCTTCTCGAATTCTTCTTCGGAACACCCTTTAATAGATAACCTCACAACTATCGCCGATCTATATGGTTTCAGTCTATGTACATAATCATCGTTTACACCCAGAACTATACCATTGGTCTCCACTACAAAGATCTCGGATCTTCTTACAGATGCGAAGATCTTCAAAACATTGACAAGGTGATCGAAACAGAGGGTAGGTTCACCACCACTCAACCTTACAATTCTGAATCCATCTCTCCTCGCGATACTTAAAAGAATCTCTACAACATCCTTGGGTTTCCGATAATCGCCTAGCTTAAGCTTAGAGTTTATAGACCAACACCAACAGTATACACATCCTAAATTACATCCAAGTACATCTCCTACAGCTGAACCTCCATAGTTCTTAGATGCTCTAAATCTATAGTATCTACGAAGAATTTCACCACTTTCTTCAATACATACACTACTCTCTACAACTTTCGTAAACTTCAGCAAATCTTCTAGCGAAGCCATGGCTCTCTACTTTCTATCTACCCGAAGTAACCCGAAGGTTCTCAGTATTTATATCTACTTCGAGGAATACATAAAATTCTAGGCTCGTAGATATGAGTTTCGCTAGATATGCAGCTCTTGTTAAGAATTTAAGAGGTGTTGTTCTAGCTAATCTAGATGGGGTTGGGGTATGGGATAGCATTAGGTGGATGGTTAAGAGGTTTAGGTATAGAGATCTAGGGTTAACACCGTCAATGGTCAAGAAGTATAGGGATAGATTAGCTCAATACCTGAACGGAAACCCATTCGTAGAGCTGACTCCTCCTATAAATGCTGTTGAACATTTAGTAGAAGTTCTATCTAATGTAGTTGAGGTAGATGTAGAAGTTTTGGAGCTCTTGGTCTACGCTTCTACATATATATCCCCCGCTATAGTTATAGGATTCGATTATCTAGAGGATGTGAAGAAATTAGCTGTAGATACTGTGAACATATGTAGAGATCTCGATCTAGATTCGTGGAGACTCCATCTTAGGATAGCTGACTACACAATCCTGGATTTCTATAGAGAGTGTGTAGATGAGGTACTGAGTATCTTAAGATCTTCGAAACCTGAAGAAAGGGTTAAGATATTGAAGAACGTTATCGATGATAGGAAGAACAGGATATCTAGAGATAAGAAGAGGTATTGGAGGATAGCATGTAGTAACGGTAAACCATTCCTACTCTACATAGATATGGTCGATATAGTCTATAGGTATAGTGTAGTTCATGTACTTAACGAAGATCATGCTGCATGCCTCGCTATAGTACCTGTTGTCGTTATACCTCCAAACCTTAGGTAATTGTAAAAGTTTTGCGAAACACACTCTTTTTAACTTGGTTAAGCATACATAGCTTAGTTTAGAAAGGTTGAAGTACTGTGGTCTGTAAATCTAGGTCTAGTGTTATCGGCAAAGTTGGCTCTACTTCGTATCCAACACATGTAGAGATTATCTCGAGACACCCAATACCTATAGGGACATACATAGCTATACCATTCAAATCTCTAGATATAGCTACTGGAGGATCTATCGATTGCTGTGCTATAGGGGTTATAAGCTCTACATCTTATAGAAGACTTCTACCCATATCCCCGACAACCACCTCTAGTGAAAGCATCGGCATAGAGGATGAGATGCTGAGGTACTCACCATCCCAAGCTAGGTTAATAGCGTTGATATGCTCAGAAAACGGTAAAACCGAGGTTAGAGTTCCAAATGTACCACCACCACCAGATTCAGAAGTATTTCTAGCACCAGCAGAGATACTATCTCAACTGTTTAGCTGTAGAAGAGAAAGCTCTATAAAAATTGGATATCTTTTAACTAGACCTGAGGTAGAGATATACGTAGATATCAACGCTCTAACTAAACACCTCTTCATCACAGGGACAACAGGTTCTGGTAAAAGCAATACTGTAGCTGTTCTAGCTGATAGAATAGCTTCTTACGGTGGAACAGTCGTGATATACGATGTGCATGGCGAGTACTGGAATCTCGATGTGAGTAACAGGGATAAGGTTAAGCTTATACCTATAGAGTACAAGATAAATCCTCTAGAAATACCGCCGAAAGTATTAGCTAGAATGATAGTACCTGAAGGAGGTGCAACAATACAGAGGATGTTAGTGACAAGAGCTTTAGAAATCACCCAGAAGATATTTAGAGAAATTAAGAGTAGGTATGGACTTAATGAGAAAGCGTTGGAGTATCTTCCCCAGATAGCTAAAGAGGTTTTAGCTAAGAAAAGAGAACAAGTATCCTTAAATCCGCAAATTCTTGACTACTCTAGGAATGAGGAAGAAGAAGTGCTTAGCTTAGATGATGTTCTTGTAAATGCATTTAAAGAGTATGTCAAGAATTTTATAACAGGATCTAAGCTAGGGTCTAGCTTTGATAAAGAACCTATCCAAAAAGCGTGTGCAAAAGTTGACGAGTTTTTCGAGAATGCAGCAATAAGTTTTAAAACACCTAACATTGCATCGCTCATAGCCTCTTCAACACTCATTGTTCTCAACGTATCTATCTTAAGCGATGAGCAGAAAGACTATGTATTGAAAGTTGTTCTCGACGAACTTCTCTGGAGTGTTAAGCATAGCTACTTCGTGGGGAGGCCTCAGCCTGTTGTAGTTTTTATAGAGGAAGCACATCTATTTCTATCGAATACAGCTTCAACAATCTCCAGGTACTCTATAGAGAGAGTGGCTAGAGAAGGTAGGAAGTTCGGGTTAGCGTTAGGGATAGTATCTCAAAGACCTAGGAACATAGATATGAATACCCTTAGCCAGATACAGAATTTCGTCTTTATGAAACTTGTTCAAGAAGCTGATCAGCAATCTATTATGAATGCATCGGATATGTTGACAGAGGACCTAGCTAGGTCGTTGGCTACGATGGGTCTGGGCGAAGCTCTTATCCTTGGTGAATGGGTTGGTAGATTCCCTATATTCGTTAAAATAGATAAACATGAGGGTAAGAAGATAGGGGCTACACTCGATATAGCTTCTATATGGAGATCCTATAGATTATCAACACCTACAGAGAAGTACTCTGGGGTAGTTGAAGCATCTAGAGATTTCGAGGAGTTGTTCAGCTAATTAAAATATCTATCTCAAGCTATGATTATAGGTTAGAGTATGCTTGCACTACATGTTAGCGATACACATCTCGGAGCAACTCCATCGGGTCTGCTTTTCAGAGCTCGGGATATTTACGAAGTTTTTCTCGAGACTATAGATATAGCTTTGAAAGAACGCGTCGATATCTATATCCATTCAGGAGATTTCTTCAACACACCTAACCCACCTCCAGAATCCTACGTCGTAGCGTATAGAGGGTTGAAGAAGTTAAAAGATAGAAACATAAGGGTTGTAGCTATAGCTGGTCAACACGATCTACCGAAGAGATACGCTTTATCACCTTTAACAATTCTTAAAGATGTTGGGGTACTAGACTACGTAGCTATAGATAGTATAGCTGTGCATAGTGTCGAGGTCGGGGGTAGGAAAATTCAATTCGTTTGCGTACCTTTTAACCAAAGACAGAAAATACCTACACTAAGTATTCAAAAAGAATTCAAATCTATTCTCGTTGCACATCTACTACTCAAAGAACTCGGCATCCCTAGTAGTGAAGCCGATATATCTCTAGACCTAATCCCGGCAGGTTTTATGTATGTAGCTCTAGGGGATTACCATATAAAGACTGTTCTAAGAGGTAGAGACGGTGTTCCTGTTGTATATCCAGGTGCAACAGAGGTTCACAAAGTTAATGAGTATGGCAAAAAATTCGTTGCTTTGGTAGATTTAAGTACTGATGAAGTTAAGGTAAACTTCATAGAGTTGGCGAGTGTTAGACCTTGGGTAATCCTTAGATGTGGCGATGTTAAACAATGTCTAAACGATGTAATTGAAAACTCTAAGTCTATTACTTCGAGTGGTAGGAAGAAACCTATAGCTTACGTAGTTGTAGATAAGCTTAGAGCAGAAGCTATCGCTAGGTATTTAGAGGAACTAGTTTTGAAGAACTTGATAGAGCATTACTATATTGTACATAGAGAAGAAGAGGAGAGAGATAGCAGAACTGTGAATATTGAAACATATGCTGAGAAATTAGAGCATATAGATGTTGAGAAGATATTAAGCGATTTGATAGGAGATCGAAAACTAGCTCTATACATACTAAACATCATCGAGAACCCCTCTAAACAGATAGCAGAAGAACTTATAGAGTACATAAGGTCTAATATAGATAACCTGAGAGATGTCGAACAAAGAATTCGGTCAGTGCTAAGCTTAACTTCATCTAAAACATCTAACGAATCTTCTCTCCTCAAGAAGACAGAACAGCAGAATATTAGGAAATCTCAAGCATCTAGAGAAAAGCTTTTCTAAGGTGTTAGAGATTGAGTGGTCCGATAGTTATTAGATCTGTTAAACTTACAAATATTCTCTCACATACACAAACCTATATAGAGTTTCCTCTAGGTTTAACAGCTTTAGTAGGACCTAATGGAGCTGGTAAAAGTTCTATCGTAGATTCCATAGTCTACGCCCTATTCACCCATCCCCAGAATATAAAGTCTTTGAGAGGAGGGAGTAAGAAAAGCTTCCTGAGGTTAGGAACATCTACAGGTAGTATCGAGGTAGAGCTCAGCATCGGAGGAAGGAAATACGTGGTATACAGAGTTATCAGTGCTACTAAAAGCGATGAAGTTTTCCTCTACGAAGTTCTCGAAGATGGGAAGAGGAAGCTTATTGCATCAAGTATCCAACAAGTTCTAGACAGTATAAAGAAGTTGATGTCTATACCTTCAGCTGATTCAGTTAAATACACCATAATATCTAGGCAGAACGAGATAGCTGAACTACTTAACGCAACACCAGCTGTAAGAAAAGAGTTGATACTTAAGTTGCTCGGTTTAGAAGGGTTAGAGCAATCGAAAGAATTACTAGGACAGTATCTTAGAGATATAGAGGGTAAGAAGATTAGATTCAATGAGTATAGGGGGAGGTTGGAGGAGATCAGGAAGAAGATAAACGATGTAACTACGGTTATCGAGAAAGATAAAGAAGAGTTGAAGAGGTTAGAGGAAGAGATCCGGATACTTATGGAGAAAGTCGGTCTCTACGAGAAATTGTTAGAACTTCTTAGAGAATACGAAACGCTTTCGAAAGCTATTGAAATAGTTAACGAGTTGAAGAATATAGAGCAAGCTTTACCTATATGTAAAGAGATACTTGGTATCAGTATTGATGAGTATGTAACAGTTATGGCTATGATTAAAGAACGTAAGAAAGATCTAGAAGAAGCAGGTAGGAAGTTGAATGAGCTTGAATCTAGGTACAGATCTTGGATACAAAGTGTTGTGAAAGAGGTAGGTATAGATGTTGCGGAGAAAGATCTTCAAGATATATCTAAAGTTCTTGAAGTTCTAGAGAACTTCGGGAGAGAGGTAGAGCAGAAGATAAGTTTGAAACAAGCAGAGATATCGATGCTTAGAAGCTCTACAAGTATAGTCGAAATTAGCACGAAATGTCCGTTGTGTGGAAGAGAGCTTGATGAAGATGCTAAGAACAGGGTACTCTTAGATATTAAGCGTAGAAGCGATGAGATTGCTAGAGATTTGAAGAATCTCGAGAATATTTACACCGTTGTCAGAAAGGCTATCGATGAGGCGAAGAGGTTTGAGAGAAGCAGGTTAGAGATTTTAACAAGAATCGATAGCGATAAAAAATATCTTGAGAACTACCTTCGTAAATTTAGAGAACTTAAAGATAAGGTTGATAAAATTGTTGAGAAAGCCGAGGATCTCCCCATATTCTCTCCATGCAAAGGGTTTAGATCTGGTTTAGAGTTCTTGAAATGTCTTAACAAACTCTCTATCGAGTACACAAAGCTCTACGAAGAGAAGAAATCTGTTCTCAAGAAGATCCTAGGGAAAGAAGTAGGTATTGAAGAGGTTATCTCTAGGTTTAACAAGGTTAAGGAGGAGATGAAGTCTATGGGATTCGATGTTGAGAACATTGATGTAAAGAGTATTGAGGATGAGTATAGAAAGTTCAAGCTTAGAGTTGATGAGGTTAGAGAGAAGCTGGGTAAGGTTCGGGGTAGACTTGAGAGTAATGCTAAACTTTTGGATGAGCTTATTAAGGAGGAGAAAGAGGTTGAAACAATGCTTACGAATATCTCTAGAGATATCCAGGTATACCCGATACTCAACACTATCGTGAATACCCTACTTGGAAAGGATGGTGTTCTAGCTAAAGTTCTTACACTAGAAGCTAGGAGGTTGATGGAGAAGTACACAAACAATATTTTGAAGGAGCTTGGCATGGATTTCAAGGTTAAGATTAGCGAAGATTTCGATATAGATGTTTATTCGAGTCTCGGAATACTCGATATAAAGAGTTTGAGTGGTGGAGAAACAGTTGCACTAGCTATAGCTCTTAGGATAGCGCTAGCGTACACTATTTTTGGTCGTTTACCGGGTTTCTTCATACTAGACGAACCAACACAGTTTCTCGATGTGGAGAGGAGGAGAGCTGTTTTCGAGATTATCAAGAGGTTATCTGAGAAAGTTCCGCAGGTTATTGTTGTGACCCATGATCAGGAGGTAGAGGAGCTTTCTGATAAAGTTTATTTTGTTAGTAAGGAAGGTGGTAGATCTGTTGTTAGAGAAAAAGAGAAATTTGTTGAAGTTATAGCTAGAGAGTAGCTACCTACTCTACAACAGGCCCTATAACCTCTTTCCCAACCATCTTGTTTATACGTTCAACTTCTTTATCTATGAATCTCTGTATCTCCTCTATATCTTGATCTGTTAAATGGTTGAACCTTCCTTGAGCTCTTATATAATGTTTAACATGTTTACGTTTAGGTACTGGTACTGTTACCCTAAATACTTCGTTATTCTCTAGCTCCCAGTTTATCCACATAGCTGTTTCTGTAGCTAATCTAGCTATCTTTATACCGTATCTAGGATCGAATCTCCATCCAGTTGTACAAGGCTGTATTACATGGATAAACGATGGGCCATCAACAGAGAGCCCTTTCCTAAATTTATTCGCCATATCTATTATGTACGCAGGGTTCGCTGTTGCAACATAGGGAATCTTGTGTGCTGCGACTATCTCTGCTATAGGTTTCTTAGGCTGTAGCTTACCTTTCAAAACTTTTCCTACAGGGGTTGTTGTTGTCCATGCTTTGAAAGGTGTTGCACCACTTCTCTGAATACCTGTGTTCATATACGCTTCGTTATCGTATAGAACATACATAACTCTATGCCCTCTCTCCAGCATACCGCTAAGAGCTTGGAAACCTATGTCAACAGTTCCACCATCGCCACCTATAGCTACAACGTTTATCTTTTTGCTTGGATCTACCAAACCTTTTCTCTGAAGTGCTTTTACTGCAGCCTCTACACCGCTAGCAACAGCAGCTGCATTTTCGAATGCTACGTGTATCCATGGAACTTTCCACGCTGTGTAAGGGAAAGGTGTTGTCGATACTTCTAGACATCCTGTAGGTGTTACAACTATAGTGTTAGGCCCAGCTACCTTCAGCAATACTCTAACTATTGTACCGACTAAGCATCCTGCACAAAGTCCGTGTCCTGGTGATAGATATTCTTCTCTCGGTAATTCGAATATCGATTTATATAGAGTAGGTTTACTCATTCCCTAACACCCCAATAAATAGACTCCATAGGTACTACATTCTTCTCTATAAGCTTAGAGACATGGTCTACTATACCTATTATGTCTGACTCTGTTACAGTTCTCTGACCTATACCTACGATGTAGTTGTACAAGTTTGTATCTAGAGATTTGAATTTGAGGAGTGTCGCTATCTCTAACGCTACAGGTCCTTCGATAACTCCTCCGAAAGTTATAGCTCTATCAAGTACAACTAGGTGTTTCAGATTCTTTATAGCGTTGAACAGCTCGTTGTATGGGAATGGTCTGAACACTCTTAACTTTATAGCACCTACTTTAACCCCTTTCTCTCTAAGTATATCAACAGCTTCTTGAACAGTTCCGTAGAGACCTCCATAGGTTAGTAGAGCTATATCCACATCCTCAACTTTGTATGTCTCTACAAATCCGTAGCTTCTCCCAAACCTCTTCCCAAATTCTTCATCAGCTTTCTTAACAACTTCGTAAGCTTTCCTCATAGCTACAACTTGCTGGTATTTGAATTCGTAATACCAGTTAGGATCAGCTATAGCTCCCATGGTTATCGGGTTGTCTGGGTCTAGTCTATACCTATTCTTGAAGTTCTTAGGTACATACTCGAGGATAGGAGCTCTATCTTTAGCTACATACACAGGTTCATATGTATGGCTCATGATGAAGCCGTCGTAGGCAACCATAGCTGGTAGAAGTACTTCAGGATCTTCTGCAACTCTGTACATCTGGATAATACTGTCGTATACTTCTTGAGCTGACGAAGCTATTACTGTAATCCACGAAGAGTCTCTCGTCGCCATAAGATCGCTGTAGTCACACCATATATTTATAGGAGCTGATAAAGCTCTAGCAGCGATAGCCATCACTATCGGGAGCCTTAAACCCGACGCTATGAAGAGCATTTCGTGCATAAGTTCTAAACCTTGAGCTGAAGTAGCTGTGAAGACTCTTGCCCCTGTAGCTGAAGCTCCTATACATGCACTTAAAGCTGAATGCTCACTCTCAACGTGAATCATCTCTGCATCTAGCTCCCCATTAGCTATAAACTCTGCTATTCGTTCAACTACAGGTGTTTGAGGTGTTATTGGATATGCGGCTACAACATCTACATCAACATCTTTAGCTGCATATGCAGCTGCATAGTTTGAGGTTAGAGGTATTCTTATCCAGAGATCGCTCATCTACTTCACCTCTTCAACAAAATCAATAGCTTTAACAGGGCATTCCTCTACACAAAGTCCACAACCTTTACAATAGTTGTAGTCTATCTCGAGAGTGAACTTCCACTCTCTACCGCTAGAGGTTCTATACGGTTTATCGATGATATATATAGCAGGTTCTGGGCATATAGCCCAGCATATAAGGCATCTTAAACACTTGTCCTGGTTTATTATAGGTCTGAAGACTCTCCAATCACCTGTAGGTCTTTCAGCGAAATTCCCTGGTTTCAGTATTGCTCCGCCTATAGGTATCGATTTCCAGCTTGGTAACTTCTTCTCGAAGCTCATAGTGTTTCAACCTCTTGGTAAGCTCTTCTAACAGCTTCGATATTAAGTTCAGCTACTTTAGGTCTAAAAGTCTCTTTAATAACTTCCTCTACATAGTGTAGATCGATAACAGGTACTACTCTCACTAAAGCACCTATCATAGCCATGTTAACGAAAGGTGCTTTCAGTACCTCTAGAGCAATTTTTGTAGCATCTACTCTAGCTATCTTAAGATCGTCTCTACCTATGTACTTCCTAACTTCGTCCAAACTCTTCTTAGTATTGATTATAAGTATTCCGCCGATCTTGAGACCTTCTAAGTATATAGATTTATCGAGAGATGGATCCATAACAACAACTACGTCAGGTGTTAGTATAGGTGCCCTAGTTTTGATATGTTCATCGGATACCCTTGTATAAGCTCTAACAGGTGCACCTCTACGTTCAGCACCGAACTCTGGATAAGCTTGAGCATATTTACCTTGATACACAGCTGCCTCAGCTAAAACAATAGATGCTGTAACAACTCCCTGACCACCTCTACCATGCCATCTAATTTCAGTACGCTTCACATATATCACCGTAAACTTTCTGTCTTTAAATACCTAGGGATAGGGTATAAAAAGTTCATGGGTAAAATCAGCTAATATATCGATATTTAAACCATTAACTAGGTAAGGTAGTTACGCTATGGATATACTTGAAAAAGTGCTGATCTTGATATGGTTAGTACTACCAGCTTACGTAGCTAACGGAGCACCTGTTGTAGGTATTAAAATTCTTGATAAGCTTGGGTATAGGAGACACCCTATAGATAGAGGTAAGCATCTGTTCGATGGCAAAAGAATTTTCGGTGATAATAAGACTTGGGAAGGATTCCTCATAGGAATAGCATCGGGTACTCTTGCTGGTGTTGTTCAGCAGTTTCTAGGAGATTTCGACTATATCTATATCGCGAGAGGTGTAGTTTTAAGTATCGGGGCTATGGTTGGGGATCTCCTCGGGGCTTTCATCAAGAGAAGACTAGGTATAAAACCGGGGGACCCGCTCCCATTCATAGACCAGACATCTTTTCTCTACGTAGCTCTACTCGTAGCTCTTCCACTGAATTTACTAAATATTTCGTTCATAGATTTCTCAATTCTGACAATTGTAACAGTATTTCTACATGTATTGACGAATTTCGTAGCGTATAAACTCAAGCTTAAACATGTACCGTGGTAATAGAGTGGAACAGTAGTACTCGAGTTTAATTGAGTAGACTGGATGTTTTAGTCAACTACTTATTGAACTCGCTAAATCTATAAATCTGTAAAACTGTACCCCTAGTGGGGGACCCAGGTGAAACTGAGAATATTTACCCAGATACTCATAGGCTTCATCCTCGGCTGGTTTTCAGCAACGGTAGTCGGTAGAGATAACGTTTACATTGTGTTAGTAGCTATACCATTGATAGGTTTTATCCATGAAGTTCTACACCTAGTACCGTTGAAACTCTATAGACTCGATTTCAACTTTGTGGTGAATGGTATGCTTATAGGGTTTAAATCGACATTTAGAAACGTAGATCAGTACATAGTTACAGCTACAGCTCCACAGATACTGACAATAGCATTAGCAATCCTATACATACTTACAATGAATACCTACGTATTAATTCTATCAGTTCTCCACATAGTTATCTCTTGCGAAGATATCCTAAAGGTGTTTAGATATATCGTAAACTACTCTACGTAATCTCTACACATAGCTTTACAACTTACATCTACTCGATGAATACATAAACAGAGGATTTCGTCATCAACTCTATAGATAAATATCTTCCCACCTTTAGTATCGTAGAAACCTATAAGAACTCTATTAACAACTTCGAGCTCCTCCTTTATATAGAGATCGAAAAGTTCTAAAGCACATTCACTTGTTTCACAATCAAGAAAATCGTCTATATCGCATACCAGAGGTTTCTCTTGATCTCTGTAAACAATAGTTGTTTTCAGGAAAGATGTTTCTGCTTCAGGTAAATTCTTCAAACTACCACCAGATTACAGTAGCTTAATCTATCTAAACAGCTTATATATATTCCAAGAACTTGAACAATTTCTATCCTTCGTAAAACCATATAATCTTTTCTTAGAAAATGTTCCAACTACGAAAAACAGATAAATTTATAAACTCTTTCACTGGGTTTTAAGATATAGATAAGAGTTGAGTGTGAGAATATGAGTGGAGGAGAGCTTATGTTTGAGAAGAGAAGGAGAAGGAAAAGAAAGTTAGTGATTGAGGGTAACAAGATCGTATTTAGGAAAAGACTTGAGCATACCTTCGAGTTACCACCAGATATAGTTGAATGGGTTAAGAAACACCTAGATGTAATTGATTGGCTTGTATTCGATAGCGGGATAGCTTCATCGCTTAGACATCCGCATAGCGTTAGAACCCTCATATACTTACTATATGCAAGAGCTAACGATATATCGATAGCCCAGATGGCTAAGAAGATAGATATAGCACATGAACAACTCTATAGACTAGAAAGACTCTTGGCTAAAGCTGGTATCAAAGATATGGTATACGCTATGCTAAAGAAGAGCTAAAACTACTTAAAGCTTATATACTATATACCTTAGTAAACACCTTAAACATACTCAACATAAAATAATTTTTGTTACATAGTTTCACAGGTATTCTAGCTAACGTCGTATATAGTATTACCATTGTCTACAAAGTCTAGGGCTAAAACGTGGTACAGAAAATCCCGCCTCAAATAATATTGTTATCGATAATAGCTAAGAACTCGAATGGATTAACATTAAAAGAACTTGTATCTCAAATGACTACCCTATGTAAGAATAGCGATATCTTTCTACATTACTATAGTTGTGGAAAAGGTGAGAGTATATTTAGAGAAATTCTACTAGATCTGAATACATTAAAAATCTTAGGGCTTATTGAGGAGGTGAAAGGGAGGTATTTTGCTACAGAGAAAGGATACATAATCCTAAGAAGAATGGACGATAATAAAGAAAACCGAAAGTTTAACATCGTTACACAGCTCAAGGATAATACATAGATACAGTAAGTATAGCAGCAACCTCAATAAGATATACAGATTCACTCAATACCTCTAACTACTGGTCGTGAACTACGTTTCAGCTAGTATTATTTTACGTAGGTTAAGGAGGTAGAGACTAGAGCAATAAGTCGAAAGAGTTTGTTTTGATAGTTAACTCGGTACACGGTTCAACATAAATGTTGTTTACAATAGCTAGAGAGTCGTGTACTTTAAGTCTCTCAATAAATTTCTCGATATCTTCTTCGTTACCTATAGCTAAGATTTCGACCGAGTTATCCTCTCTATACCTACCCCAACCTCTTATCTTAAGCTCTTCTGCAACTATATATACATACCCTAGGTACCCCAACCCTTTTAAAACCCCTTCAACAGTTATTACAACACATTTCAAAGTATTCACCTAGCTATACCTACTACTTATCTTAAGCCCATATCTTATATGTATAACTATAGTCAAGATTCTTAACTAGTTAGAACCGATAGAGAACTTATTCGTTGATATATATGTAGAGAGTTCTAGGTAATATAGTTTCCTCTATACTATACTTCTGATGAGGATTAGCTAGAGCTTATCAAGGGTGTGGTAAGTGGGGGATGTTGATAGGGATTTAGATGTAGTTATAGCTTTTAATAGATGGGTATCGACAACAGTATCTAGGGTAAATGAATCGCTTGTTCTAATCTACACTACTCTCGATAATACTCCATGTAGTGAATCGCAAGACTTTATCAGATCGGCTACAGGTTTCGCGATAGATAGAGATGTTGTGGTTACTGTAGCTCATCTAAACCCTGTTGAAAAATTATGTCTTGCTGATTTAAGTGGTAGGAGATTCTATGGCGAAGTTCTTGCTATCGATAATAGATGGGATATAGCTTTCATAAAAACTGAAGAAGAGCTTAAGCCTCTTAGCTTATCGCAGAATCTACCCCCCATCGGTAGCATCGTTGTAGTAGGCGGTATACCTTATGGACTTCTAAGATCTTACTACGCCTTAGGTATTGTTAGCGGGTACAAGGTTAACACATTTATCAATGGTAAACGTATCGAAGGTTTGATAATGCTTAGCGCACCTACAACACCTGGTATGAGTGGAGGACCTGTTATCGATATACATGGAGATGTTGTAGGGATGCTGGTGGCTAACGCTATGAATTTAAACGAGTTTACCCTAGCTGTACCAGGTAAACGTATACTCTACAGCTATACAATGCTGAAGAAGTTAGGGAAAGTTGTCCACCCATCTCTAGGTCTTAAAGTAGTTGAAGGGCTTACAAAAGAAGTTAAAGGGTTGACTATCTCCTCTATACACAATAAGCTAGTTATAGAGTTATGCGGTATAGATCTAGGAGATATATTGATATCAGTGAACGGTTCTGACGTTGAGACTCTTGAAGATCTTTGGGATGCTCTAGATAGAGCAGCTATAGATTGTGTAGATTTCCTTAAGATAAAGTTCTACGATTACAGCGATAAAAAAGTTAGAGAATGTGTATACCCTCTATCTCTAGAAACCACCAGCTATTCTACGAAACCTCTTTTATAAGAGGTTTACCACCTCTCTCCCTAGCAATCTCTGTCACCGTTTTAGTCTCCTTAATGTTGAACACAAGTTCTGATTCCAGCGGGACCTCTACCATCTTCTCCTCATACACATACTCATCCTCCTTAACATGCTTATATACATAGACACTATGCTTACCCTCCGGAACCTCTACAACAGCAAACCCACTAGCATCTGTTTCAGCTGATGCAACTACCCTACCCTCGGACTCTACCACGATTTTCGCTTTCTCTAGAGGTACTGAATTGAATAAGATTTTCAATCTTAGTGCATAGTACTTAAGTTCTCTAACACATGTAGGCATCCCCTTCATTGTGAAGAACTTGTTAGTTCTATCAGCTAACTCTTTAACAAGATTCTTAACTTCTGATTTCATATCTTTATCAGATATGATCAATCTATATATTTTCGAAAACGTATCGCAGAATTCATTATAATTCTCATTACTAAACCTAGCTGTTAAAACTATCAGCTTATCTCTGATATTCTCTATCTGCTTAAATACATCAGGTGGAAGTTTAACCATATAGATATTGAATACTTTTGTCAGAAACTCGTGAACTTCATCACGTATATCTTTCCTAATCTCTACCTGTTGATATTTATAAGTTTTCCAATCCTCTACAGCCATGGTCAACACCTAGACGAGGTACTTAGCCAACACTCTAAATTACTAGTTTTGACAAAGTTTATATGTTTAAACGAGATGACGGTGTTAGTACCTTTTAATAGCTTTGAATCCCTGGATAGCTTCGATCCACTTAACCTCTTCGAAACCTGCTTTAGCTAACCTACTCTTGATACCTTTAAGTATATCTATATTGCTGTGTTTCCCTGGGTTACCTGTGTAGTGGATAAGGATCCCACCTTTTCTAAGAACTTCGTAAATCTTTCTATAGAAATCTAGGCTGTAGAGCTCTCCTGCTACTTCGAATCTCGGAGGATCGTGTACAACTACATCGTATTCCCCAGGGTTTATATAGTCTAGAACTTCTACAGCATCTCCTAAGATTATCTCTATCTTAGGGTTTTCTAAACCTCTTGACCAGGGATTCATAGATGCGAAGAATAACACATTCTCATCTATATCGATTGTAGTTACACTTTCTGCTCCAAACATAACCTCTGCTATAGCTGTGTAACCTAAACCTGTACAGATATCTAAAACTCTTGCATTCTTAATCTTCTTACCAATAGCTCTAATCTTCAAAATACTGTCACTCCAAGGGTCTAGCCCATGTATTCTATGCATATGAATCCCGTTGATCTCGATTGTAGGAGCTTTATCACGGGCTACAGCTCTGAGTTTGTAGTATTTTCCATTGCTATACATGTCGAGCCTCCTAACCTCCCCATTGATCACCTTGTAGACAAAACCTTCTTTAAAATCCCTAACTATATTGAGATCTATTAAAGCGCTGTCTATCGATATAGAATCCCCTAATACCTCTACCTCTACCTTCCTAAGCCCGAGATCAACAACTACTTCAAACTTCTTCAAGTCTCTATCTATATTCCTCAGTATCTCCTCGATATCCCAGCTAGTCAACGCAATACCTTCGATGTATTTATAGTTATAGCTCTTCATACACACTTCAAAATACTGTAAACTACTAAAGATTTTTATATATTGCATAATATGTTTATTAAGAAGATATTTGGTGAAGATCCGTGAGCTCTGTATCTAGGTGGGAACAAGTTGTTGAAGGTATTAAAGTAGAGGTTTTAGAGTTTAGCGATACTGTTGAAAGTGTTGATAAAGCTTCTAAGCTAAGCGGGGAACCTTCTAGTAAGATCGTTAAGACTCTTCTGCTAAAGGTAGGAGATAGCTTTGTTGTCGCTGTTGTTAGAGGTGATAGAAGAGTTGACTATGGTAAAGCTTCTAAAGTTTTCGGGTTACCTGTAACACTTGCTAAACGTGAAGAAGTTCTCAATATCCTCAATGTTGAACCTGGTGCTGTAACACCTTTATCGTCTAGAGTTAGATCGTTGAATGTTGTTCTAGATCCCGCTATACTAGTTAACGAGTATATTCTATGTGGTGGAGGGAGTACTAAGAGGTTGTATAAGGTTAAGACTTCGGATCTCGTAGAGTACCTCAAACCCATTATCGTAGATATATTCAAGTAGCATCTATATAGCTTATCTCTTAGTTTTGCAGATTATCCTCACAATCTACCCTGCTCTTGCTCTACTCTCTTCCTTATCTCCTCTATAGCTTTCCTCGGAAGTGTTAACGTAGGTTTTTCAGGCATAAGCCCTTGAGGTTTAAACATAACTACAAAGATTATCACTAACCCGACGAGTATATATTCAAGCCATTCAGCTGCTATAGGTATAACCGATGTTATAACGTACTTGTACTGAATAATAGCTGTTCTAGCTAATGTAAACAGTAGAACTCCTACTAATATACCAAGGTTATTACCTACACCACCAAGCATCATGAAAGCCCATGGCCAGAAAGTCCATGTAAGCCTGGTATAGGAAGCTACATTCATCCTCCCTGTATATGTAGCCCATAGAGCTCCAGCTACAGCCGCTATAGCCCCCCCAATGACGAGTGTTTGTGCACGTGCTTTAACAATGTTTTTACCGTAGACTTCTGATGCTACCTCTGAATCCCTTATAGCTTTAAGCATTCTAACGAAAGGAGATCTTGCAAGTATTTCAGCGTAGATATAGATACTGATGGCAATCGTTAGCGTAATTAAGGCTGCTAACGATGAACTTCCACTACCTACGAATGCGAATGGGTTCACCATGTATACCCCTGCAGTCCCCCCGACGAGAGGTTGGTAGTTCCAAGCTATACTCGTAACTATTTCACCAAACGTTAGTAATGTGATTCCTAGGTACGATCCTTTTAGACGAAGTGCTGGATATGCACATAGATAACCTATTACACCACCTGCTAAAGCTGCTAAAACAAGTGTTAAAATGAATACCGCTAACGAGAGTAAAAGGTTTTTCGAGAGGAAGTTGTTTATCTGAATAACGATCTTAGCGTTATACATATGGTCAGCATACTCAGCTCCATATGGAAGTCCTAGGTATAAAGCGAGAATTCTACCAGGTACAGCTGCAGCTATTACAGCTCCTACAATGACAGCTAAAAGTCGTCCGAACTGGGGGATCCTTAAGTACCCTACCTCTATGTTTAAGCTTATAGTTACGATCAGACCTACCGCGAAGTTCATTATTATGAGCTCTACAAGAGGGTTCAACTCTATCATTATCTCAACCTCCTCTCAATAATAACTCCAAGACCCGAAGGCTTTATGAGTAGTGTTAGAACCATCATTGTAAGCGGTATAACCATTCTATAAGAGTTTATCCAGCTCCCTACAAGAGGTGCTAGAATTGGTGGTATGAGGTACTCGCTCAACCCTACGAGGAAACCCCCTACAAAACATCCATATACCGTCTCTATACCTCCCACAATAGCGCCGGCAAAAAATGTTACAACAGTTTCCATACCTATCGTAGGTCCTCCAGCGAATACCAAGCTTAGAATACCACCTGAGAGCCCTGCTAATCCTCCTCCTAGAAACCACGAGAAAAGATACACAATTTCAGGGTTTATACCTTGCAGTTGAGCAAGCTCTGGATTCTCTATAGTTGCCCTCATAGCTATACCTAGTTTTGTTCTAGAGAACATTATGTAGATAAACAAGAACATGATGATAAATACTACGGGAGCTACAATCCACGCCAACCTTACCTCGAAATCGAGGATCTTTATACGAGGATCCCATGTCTCTAAAACAAAGCCTTTCGCAATACCGATCTTATGTGTATACATAAGGTAGTCAGCGAATATGTTGAGAAAAGCAAACAGTATTAGATCCACACCTAGTGTCGACATCATAAGGTTTATATCGGAAGCCTTAGCCATTATTAAACGTCTGTTAACAGTTACATAAGTAACTACACCTAGAAACCCTGAGAAAAGGAATGCTATTGGAAGAAACAGTTCTGGTATGTATTTAGTGAACCAGAAGAATGCGAAAATTATGTAAACACCCCAGGCAACCATAGAGGCATGGGCGAAATTAAACGTTTTTGTAGCGTTATATATTATGGATATCCCTACAGCTCCAAGAGCTATACTTATCGAGTAAACTACAGCTTTAATAACTAGCGTAACATCGATCACTCTTTACAACACCTACGCATCTATACCATCAACAGCAGGTTAAAAATTTTTGCTAAGTTATAAAACTTTATATACCTTTACTAAATAGGTTAGTATTATAAGAACTTGTATTGGGTGTAAAAATGGCTATGAAAATAAGCCCTCTATACATAGCTATACTCGTGATAGCTATTGTGGTAGCCGGAATCATAGGATACTACTTTATAACTAGGACTACAAGAGCTGAAGTTTATACAATCGGAGCTTTGTTACCGATATCAGGTCCGTTGGCATCTTTCGGTGCAGAATTAAAAACGATAATTGAGTATGCTGAACAAGAGATAAATAGCTATCTACAATCGCAAGGCAGAAACTGGAGAATCCATTTCGTTATCGAGGATACAGCTGTAGACCCTAAGACACATCTAGAGAAGTTAATGGCTCTACACGCTACCGGTGTTAAGATATTCATAGGGGGTATATCTAGTGCAGAGCTTAGTGAAGCTCTTAGCTACTGTAATTCGAAAGGTATATTGATAATATCTCCTTCATCAACATCTCCAGCTCTTGCTCTCCCAGACATGGCTTTGAGGTACGTACCTCCAGACCACGCGCAAGGTATCGCTATCGCTAGGATTCTCTGGGAGAGAGGTGCTCGCTGGCTTATAGTTATGTGGAGACGCGATACCTGGGGTGATGGATTAGCTGATGCAACTATCAAAGCTTTCGAGAGGATATGTAAAGCTAGCGGAGAAAACTGCGGTATTTTGGAGCGTATACCTTACGATCCTAAAGCTAAGGAGTTCTCTCTAGAAGTTTCACAACTAGCTTCTGTAGTTGAAGATGTTGTTAAAAAGTATGGAAAAGATAAGATAGGTATTGCGTTGATATCTTTTGGAGAAGCTGAAGCTGTGTTCGCTGCCGCAAAGAACTATCCAATTCTTAGCGAAGTTAAATGGCAAGGATCTGATGGTACAGCTAACATAGTTGAACTACTTAACCCAGGTGTTGTAGATATGGTTGTGAAAGTAGGTTTCTATAGCACTATGGCATCGCCAGAACTTACCGAGAAAGCAGATGTTGTGAAGAAGGTTATCCGTGAGAAACTCGGTAGAGATCCTATGGGTTACACATACTTTGCCTATGATATAGCTTGGACACTCGCATTAGCAATAGATCGTGCTGGTAAGTATGATCCTGTAGCTGTTAAAGAAGTTCTCGTTAACCAGATTTTGAAAGAGTATGTAGGGGCTTCAGGTAGAATTATACTAGATGAAAACGGTGATAGAGTTCCACTGAGATACGATATATGGGCTGTTGTTAAAGTTGGCGATAAGTATGAATGGAAAGTTGTAGGAGTTTACGATGTTCTTAACGATGCTATAAAGTGGTATTCTTAACAATAGCAGGTATTGAGCGATAAGTTTAAATAGCTTATCTCTTTTTAAACCTTTAGATATAGTGCTAAGTATATTATGAAGATATAAACAAAGGGATGATGTTATGGATAATGCTGAATCTGTTCTAACAACGATTGGGTTGACGAAGAGGTTTGGAGGATTAGTAGCATTAAATAATGTGAATATCAAGGTTAAGAGAAACTCCTTAACACTATTGATAGGGCCTAACGGAGCAGGTAAAACAACATTCATAAATACGTGTATAGGTGTTCTTAAACCTGATAAAGGTAAAGTTATCTTCTCACCAGACAACGGTAGTAGTTTGGATATAACTGGATGGCCTCCTCATAAAGTCTATAAGCTAGGATTTGTAAGGTCTTTCCAGATACCCCAGCCATTCCTCTCACTTACAGTTCTAGAGAATATCCTGACTGTTTTCAGTAGTAAAGGTGAGAACCCTCTATATGCTCCTATTAGACCTGTTTGGAGGAAGGTTGAGGAAGAGTATGTAGAGAAAGCTTTCAAAGTTCTTAAACTAGTTGGTCTAGATAGCTACTGGGATATGCCTGCATATAAACTTGGAGCTGGACAGTTGAAGATGTTAGAAGTTGCAAGAGCTTTAGCTGCGAATGCTAAGCTTGTAGCTCTTGATGAACCTATAGGTGGTACTGATCCTGCTTACGCTAAATCTATTTTCGAAAAACTTAGAGCTATAAAGAGTTCTGTAGATATAACGTTCCTAGTTGTCGAGCATAGAATAGATATTGCTCTACCTTTTGCAGACTACGTATACGCTATGGATAGAGGGAGTGTAATAGCTGAAGGATCTCCTTGGGAAATAAGTAAGAATCCGAAGGTTGTAGAGGTATACATCGGGGAATAGTTTTTGAGTATCTCAACTGTAAACCTTTCCTCAGGGTATGGTAAACTTAGAGTTCTATTCGATATAAATATCTCTATACCTCAAAATAGTGTAACAGCGATCGTAGGTCCTAATGGAGCAGGTAAAACAACTTTGTTGAATAGTATCTATGGGCTAGCCGATGTATTTGAAGGTAGAATTCTATTCGATGGGGTAGATATAACGAGATTCAAACCTTATAAAAGAGCTCGTCTAGGTATAGCTTATGTTCCTCAGATGTTCAACATATTCTCAGAGCTAACAGTATACGAAAACCTTGTTATAGCTGGGTATCTATTAGATAAGAAGGAGTTAAAGGAGAGAATAGATATTATCCTAGACCTTTTCCCGAAGCTGGGAGAGTTTCTACATAGGAAAGCTGGTACACTGAGCGGTGGAGAGAGGAGGATGCTTGCAATAGCTATGGGGTTGATGAAGAACCCTAGAGTACTACTCCTAGATGAAATCACAACAGATCTCGCACCAATAATAGTTAAGAAAGTACTCAATACTGTTATAGATATAAAGGATAAGCTGAAAGTAACAGTAGTACTTGTTGAACAGTATGTAAGAAGAGCTCTAGAGATAAGCGATAAAGTATACCTCTTAGTAAGCGGGAGAATAAGATTCGAAGGAAATCCTAAAGATCTTGAAAATAGTGAACTCGCGAAAATATACCTAGGACTATAGATACACAATTACCTAGAGCTACCCTGATTTCGGGATATCTAATCTCTGAGCAACGCTATCAAATCCTCAACTAGTTTCCTCCTCAACTCCTTGTCGACAACATTTTTGTATTGTTTAGCTATTTCGAGAACCTTACCTAGTTTATACTCGTTCAGCTTAACTATATCTCTAACCTTAGTACCCTCGATAACGCCGTTGATTAAGAAGTTTACGATTTTGGTGATGTTTAAAGGTTTAAGACTTATCTTAGCGGATTCGAAGTCTATGAATATAGGTTCGTCAGGTTTACAACATCTATAGATAACCTGTTTAAGAGGTTTCGAAATCTCGGCAAGATCTATACCTAGTAGATCTAGTTCTAAAGCTCCTTTAAGAAGATTTATCAAACCTATTGAAACTGTTTCAATGCTATATCTATTTATTACTACGAATTTCTCTAGAGTACACCCATCAACATACTCTCTCAAAAGGAAATCCCTTGAATATGCATATACCTTAGGTGTAAATCTTGATACAGCTTTCTCAAGAAGAAACCCTTCGTACTCTAACGACAATCTTTTAGAGTCAACTCTCCTAATCTTTAAACCAATATCTCCATATACAGCATGATGTGCAAGAACAATAACAGATGCATGACCTTTACCAACAACACGTACACCATTCCAAAGAACAACATCTCCAAAACTATACATATACTCAATACCTAACTTCGTAAGTTCTTCAACTCTACTCCTACAACAAACATCATCAAAACTAGGAAAACATACAACTCTACAAAGATTCTCCTTATCTAAAACATCATAACTATAAGATCTACAAAACATACCGAGTCAAACCGAGTTAACTATACCTAAAACAGAATAAGAATAAATATATCAAAAACATAACGCTAAATAACTATGGAGAGAATCAGACTCGGGTTCTTACATCACATCTCAGTAGAGGCGAGCCTAACATCATCAACACACCTATATTACAGTATAACTAGAGATAAGCTTTTCACTAAACTAACACAGTATATAATAGAAAGAAATATAAAACATGTTACACAGATAGCCTACACACAGCCATCACAATCAACATAAATAACTAAAATACTTTAAAACAAGACAAGAGATATAGAGAAGGGCCCGTAGCTCAGCCAGGATTAGAGCGCCGGCCTTCGGAGCCGGTGGTCCGGGGTTCAAATCCCCGCGGGCCCGCCACACAAATAATATAGATGTAAAGTAGAGGAGTTGATTCTGCTAACTTCTATGTACTTATTTCTCTCCTAGCTATGCAGTTGAATAGTTAGGAACTCATCCTTCTCCTTCCCTGTTAAGCTAATGATTTGATATTGTGAAGCTTTTTACCTAGCCTATTAAATGTTGAGTTGATGTGGGTAAAGCTTAAAGTTATCTTGAATTTGTTCTTCTTCATATTAGAGGTGTAATTATGAGGTTAAAGAGTGAGAGAAGAAGTATTGTTAAATGCCCTAGACGTGGTTTCGAGTTCGATATCTTTTATACAAGGGTATTGACATGTATTAGCTGTGTAATAGTTGTTAGATGATGTCAATACATTAGATATTCTCGATGTGGTTATGAATGGCTACTAAGATAATGATTTTACCCAGGTCTCGATTTCCCTTCGCCATGAATTTACGAAGCGAACTTGAACACTAAATAATCATCAGGAAACTTAGCTGTTTTGAGAATTGATTAGAGGGAGCTCTGCAAAAGATTTAGCTTCCTTTCAGAATAGCGGCTCTAATTATGTCTTCTTCTTTTGCTTGTTCACGTGTAAACTCTGCTACTATTCTACCTTCCCTCATTACGAGTATCCTATCGCTCATATTTATGATCTCTGGGAGTTCTGATGATATCAATATTATTGCTTTTCCTTCTCTCGCAAAATCGACCATGAGCTTCCTAATCTCTACTTTCGTACCTACATCTATACCGTGTGTCGGTTCATCGAGTATTAGCACATCTGCTTTTGCTGCAAGGAGTTTTGCTATAGCAACTTTCTGTCTATTTCCACCGCTGAGATACATAGCTTTTCTATTAGGATCTCTAGGAACTATCCTGAGGCTATCTATGAATTTTAATGCGAGATCTTTTTCAGATGAGGTATCTATAGGTGATACTAAACCTATGTCAGTTCTTTTAATACTTTGGATTATTGGTAGAGCTATGTTTTCTCTTATTGAGAGCAGGTATACTAGAGCGAGTTTCCAGTCTTCGGGGAGATAAGCTATACCATACCTAAAAGCGTCCAAGGGTTTCTCGATATTAACTCTTACCCCTTTCACATATATCTCCCCTTCTTTCTTAGGCCTATAACCAATTAATGTTAAAGCCATTTCTGTTCTTCCAGAACCAACAATTCCATATATACCTAGGATCTCACCTCTTCTCACATAGAATGAAGCATTCTTAACCATTCCGTAGAGATCAGATAGGTTTCGTACCTCGAGAACCGTCTCTCCTATAGGTACTTTCTCCTTCGGGAAGAACTCCTTTATCTCTCTAGCAATCATAGCCTTGATGATCTCGTTCAAATCAAATCTACTTCTATCGAATTCAGCAACTATCTCTCCATCCCTCATAACGTAGATCCTATCAGCAACCCTCACAACCTCCTCGATCTTATGACTAACAAATATCATCGAGATACCTCTAGACTTTAGCTTAACCATGATATCGAGTAAACGTTCAACTTCTATAGGTCCTAAAGCAGATGTAGGTTCATCTAATGCAATAAGCTTAGCTTTAAAATGTAGAGCTCTAGCAATAAGAGTTATCTGTGCAATAGCTGTCCCAACCTTTTCACCTCTAATCCTGGGATCGATATCGATACCCAGCTCATTCAGCAATTGCTTAGCTATATCAAGTTCGCTACGAACTTCTTTTAAAGAGAATAACCCTCTACCCTCCATCCCCAAGAATATGTTGTCCATTATAGATAAGTTTTTCACAAGCACAATATCTTGAGGTACATACATAATCCCATTCTTAAGAGCTTCCGAAGGTGAACGAAAATCTACTGAACGACCAAACCAGAAAATTTTACCGCTATCCTTCCTAATAACACCTGTTATACACTTCAATAACGTAGATTTACCTGCCCCATTCTCACCTACAAGCCCTACTATCTCCCCTTCGAAAATCTTTATAGAAGCACCTTTAACAGCTACTACTCCTGGAAATCTTTTCCACAGATTTTCAACTACTAGAATCGGTTGAAAAGAACTACTACGTACAGTACTCATGATGAACACCCTTAACATTCAGTAATTTGTACATAGTAAATCGTTTAAAAATCTTTAAGAGTTTTTCTGGTGGTGAGAGTTTAGATAGTGAATGTAAAAGTTAAGATAAGTTTATTAAGAAGTTCTATAGAATTGCTATCCTTAGCAGGTGTTATGCTTTGAGTATAAGGTTAGAGGATGTTGTTAGAGGAAGGGTACCTATATTCAATATTGTTCTAGCTATAGTAATTATATCACTTATCACAGGTTTTATTAACCCTAAGTTCTGGGAACCCTCGAATTGGCAAGTATTGCTCACATGGTTCTTAGGTTTAAGTGTTCTAGCTATGGGGGAATCTATGGTTTTAATCTCTGGAGGTATTGATCTATCTGTAGGTTCTATTGCATCAGCTGTTTCAATGATCTTAGCGTTGATCATTAAGAATGTTACATGGATTCCTGTGACAGAGAGGATCGTTATAGCGATAATTGTAACGTTAATTTTTGGTGCAAGTGTAGGGTTATTCCATGGAGTAGTTGTAAGTATTTTCTCCCCACCTCTCCCACAGATAATGCCTGCCTTCATCATAACCTTAGCTAGCTTAATATTTTGGGGAGGTTTTTCAAGCGCTATTACACTTGGATGGCCTATAACACTTCACGAATTCCCAACTTTAGCTGTGATAGGGCAGCCTTGGATCCTTGCATTGATATTAATCATAGTTGGAAGTACCACGATATTTATACAGAGATACACTATTGTTGGTAGATATCTATACGCTATTGGAGGAAATATTGAGGTAGCTAGATTAAGCGGTGTACCAATAAATAAGTCTAGGCTTTTCGCATACTCTTACAGCGGTATTTGTGCAGCTATAGCAGGTATAGTATTTACATCTCTTATGATGACAGGTTACCCAGGTGTTGGAAAAGGTCAAGAGCTATACGCAATAGCTTCAAACGTTATAGGTGGAGTAAGTTTAGCAGGTGGTGAAGGAATAGCCCTCGGATCCGTTATAGGAGCTTTTCTTATAACGTTAATAAGAAATGCTCTTGTATTAACAGGTGTTTCCCCATATTGGTACGACCCTGTAACAGGTGTTATACTAGCTGTAGCAGTTGCAATAGATCTTTATAGGAGAAGAGGTAGGTAAAACGTTAACTTGTCAAAACTTTTTCTAACTTCTATCCATACAGCAATGGTGATGTTCATATAGAAATTTTAGCCTAATTTACGTAGTTTCCCTTGGGGGTAAAAAATTATGTATAAAGCTATTTCCAAAACTTTAGCTGCGGTAATAATAGCTATAGTCGTCATCGCTATAGTTGCTGGTGTAGTTGTATACATGTACTATCTAACTCCGCGAGCTCCAACTAAATTAGTGTTCGTTGTCATTGGTAAATCTGTTCACCCATATTGGAGTGTTGTTGAAGCAGGTGTTAAGAAAGCTGGTCAAGAACTAGGTGTTGAAGCTATATTCTGGGTTCCTACAAAAGAGGATGTACCTGCACAGCTTAGCACTATGGATTCTTATATTGCTCAAAAAGTAGCTGGAATCGCTATAGCGCCTTCTGATCCGGGTGCTGCAACTCCTTATATTAATAAAGGTCTTCAGCAAGGTATACCTGTAATCACTATAGATACTGATGCTCCTCAAAGCAATAGACTTGTATACCTAGGTACAGGTAACTATAAAGCTGGGTGGCTAGCTGGTTTAGTTGCATGGCAACTAGCGAAAGAGAAAGGATATATAAAACCTGGTGCAACAATTAAAATAGCTATGTTGACAGGTTCTCTAACAGCTATGAATTCTCTAGAGAGAATGGCTGGATTTAGAGACGCTATAATGAACTGTTCTGTAAAAGACCCGGATATCAAGGGTAACATAAACATAGTATGGCTTGGGCCATACAATGATCAAGAAGATCCAGTACAAGCCTATAACTTAGCTCTTTCAGCACTTCAAGCACACCCAGACCTGACAATAGCATTCGGAGTCTATGCCTACGATGGACCTGCATGGGCAAAAGCTCTTAAAGCAGCAGGGTTCCCACCAGGTAAAGTTATACTCGTAGAATTCGACGTAACATCAGATAACGTACCACCGTTAGTAGAAGGATATGCACAAGTAACTGTAGGTCAGAGACAGTACTTCATGGGTTACTACGGAGTTAAACTACTCTACAACATGACTAAGTACGGTGTTGAACAAGCATTAAAACAATTCATACCTGGTTATCCAAATAACAGAATCTATGATACAGGTGTAGACTTGGTATCAACTAAACACATGGAGTTTACAGCACCTACAGGAGAAAAAATCGTAGTACTATCACTAGATGAATATAAAGCATTAGCACAGAAACTAGGAATAGACCCATCACTACTAGGTCTAAGTTAAACTTAAATAAAACTAGTTTTTCATTTTTACCTCAACATATATTATTCTAACATAAATACCTAAGATCTAGATACTCATTGAGATGAATACCTGAATTCATTCAGAATAAGATTAGAATAGAAAATGAGGATATATAAAGATATGAATATCTCTTAATATGTTTTAATAGGCTTTGTATTTCCATTATATACCATGCTGTTTTACATCTCGATACTGTGTATATTATCTCGTAGTTTTAGCTATATCCATATGTTAAACAAAGCCTAGGTGTTCTAGCCCTCGGTACTCTAACCCTCATCCCAATAGTCAGGGTTAGCAAACCCTCCTCACCTGAAGACATGTCTAGTAAACCTTGTACCTAGCTATATTAACTTTTCTAAAGCAATTGAGGTACTTCAGCTTTACTAACTGATCACCAAAAAGGAAAAAACCTTATAAGCTTTCTCTCCATTCCCCACCATAAATAGTGAGGCTTTCAGCTATAAACGAAATTATGCTTTGCCTTACCTGAGTTAAGCCTATATAGCTGGGTTTAGCTTACAGTACCTGGGCTTACCGTATATGGAGTCTAAGCTTGTGTTTGAGGTTAAGGTATCCAGGAAGAGGCTTATAGCTATACCTAAGGCTGTTGCTGAGAAACTTGGTATTGTTGAGGGTATGAAGCTAAAGCTGTATGTGGAGGGGGATAGAATTGTTTTAGAACCTGTGAGAGACGCACTATGGTTCGCTATCTACGGACCAAAAGTTGCTCGTATAACTTTTGAAGAGGTTGAGGAGGAGAGTATTCGTGAGCAGGAAAGACTTGCAGATACTTCTTGACACATCATTTATCCTACCATTCCTAGGAATAGATGTTGGAGAGGTTATAGCTGGTGTTCTGCACAGGCTTAGAGATTACGAGCTATACTATAGCGAATTAAGCTTGCTAGAAGCTTTGTGGAAGATTGTGAAAGTCGTAAGCTTTGACAAGCTAGATATTGTTTTAGAGGGTCTCACCCTTATTAGGGGAGATCTTAGATTAGCTCAAGTAGATGAGAAGGCAGTTAGAACAGCATTAGAGCTCTATAGGCTTGGTCACAGAGATCTCATAGACAATCTACTGTACGGGATATCGCTTTCGCAGAACCTGAAGTTCTTAACAATTGATAGAGAATTAGTAAGCTTTGTAAAGAGCAATAACTATCCAGACACCTTTATTTCTCCAATAGAGCTCTGAAGAGCTACAATATCTAGCTATAGCGTTTTCAATCCTCAGCATAATCTTTTCAATAATCCTAATAATTTACTTGTAATTAACTCATTTTCTGGGTATGAAGCAGTTTTGAGGATAAATATCTTTGTGTTAATTGGAGAGGTTTTGAGGATAGAATTGATGTTTGTTGCTAAGCAGATAACTTTGTAGTGTTGCGGGATATTCATTACTTATTAGCAAGGATATCTAATCATCTTAGAGTGGAGATTATGTTTACTACGGATTAAAGGTGTAGTGTTTACCGTGCTTGTTTCTTCTCCTTTAATCTAGTCATGTTGTAAAGGTATGGTATTCTTATCTCATTAGCTTTCTCTGACGGTTCGGATATCGCTACCGTTTCTCGGTAGATAGCGGTTCATTGCCCTTCATCTTCATTGATTTCAGGCTCCCCACTATCTACTTCTCAACGGTCTCCCCAAGCCCCCTCACCGCAGAAGCTCAGCCTCTGTCACCAGAGGCTTCAAAGCTCTGCGGATCTCGGAAACCCGGGGTCACTAACCAAACTTATAAACAACAGCTGCTTATAAACTCAACTCCAGGTCTTCTTAAACATCAATGAAAATAAGTGCTGCAAATAATTATGAAGACCGAAACAGCCCCAAAAATCAATAGGGTTATCAACATAGCTTTAGATATTAGCGGAGGTTTTTGCGAAGATCTCTGCAGGAACTGGGAGGTGGAATATTTTCGTTGTTTTATTATCTATCAATTCTAGGTATTAATTTCTCTACGGTAGTATTGCTAGAGCAAGTCTATTCTTTAATTTAATTCTTTATTCAGGGCATTGATATCTATAGCTATACTTTACATCCCCTATGTTTATCCCTACTTTCTTCGCTAACGATATTATTATCCTCGCCATCAATACACCTGCCATGATCATAGCTGATTCACAGTCTAGATAGTTGGTAACGCTTTTATCGTATAGGATGGATATAGATGGTGGTATACTTTCTTCTCCTAGCCATATAGCTAAAACTATAGGAACTCTTGGAAGTGTATATATTTTTACAGCTATATCTCCTATATCGACTTTCTGAGGATTGAAAGGTTCAGCAGCTTTAAGTAATAGCTCTGGATTTAATGAGAATACCGATTGTGTAAGCTTCGTTATAGCCTCTAGATTCTCTTTAGTCATTGGGCAATGTATAGCTGGGCATATCTGCGAAGGTGTAACAAGCTCTCCTAATTCCCCTATATCCTCCTTAGCCTGAGCATATGTGTATAGAACATAGTATAATCCATACCTCTCCCTCTCGGTCAAAAACCTCTCTAAAACCTCATCATAAACCTCACCTGTATCTATATCAAGCCTAAGCCTGAAGAAGTTTAAAACATTCCCTTTACCGAAACCAAGTCTACCAGGAAGAGACTTTATAACATTCTTAACCCTATCCCATCCCCAGACCTCTCTCCACCAAGCACTTACACCAAAACTCAAAAACCTCACCGCAAAAAACATACTCACAGCAGTATATAAATCGTGTTGCAGAACTATCTTATCTGAAATCTAGGGATATAGAGATCTGTTAAAATCTTGAACTATACTTATAGTTTAAGCTAGGAACAGGAACTGCGATGTGATGAAGGCTATTGGTTCTGATAAGTGATGATACGGCGGAGAACTGATTAAATAGCTATTAGTTTTCTACGTTATCAATGGTAATAATGTTTCTATACCTATTCTTAGAAAGGTGTCGAGATCTGGTTCTATCCTTGCTTCAATACTTATATACCCGTTATACCCTATTCTTTTGAGTCTGAACACTATCTTCTCCCAGTCAAGCATACCTAAACCTGGTGCTAATCTATTGCTATCAGCTACATGGACATGAGCTATGTTTTTCCCACCTTTGAGTATAGCATCGTATACATTTCTTTCCTCAAGCATTGTATGAAATGTATCGAGTAGTATTTTAATGTTTTTGAATTGTTTAATTATTTCTAAAGCTTCATCTAGTTTATTTATGAGATCTGTCTCATATCTATTCAATGGTTCTAGGAGAAGTATAACACTATTTTCTTCAGCATATCTATCTAGTACTTCAAGAGTCGCTAAGAATCTTTCCCTAGCTTTTCTACAATCTTCTTCACATCTACCTCTAGCTAAACCTATAACAACTTTGTATGTTTCGAGATATCTTGCAATCTCTATATATTTCTTGAAGAATTCTACAATCGATACCTCCTATCTTAATGCATTACCTCTAGCAATATTTTGTAAATCACTGATATGCCTCCATAAACTTTTCTTAAAACTTATAGCGATAATCCCTAGCTTATCTATTGTAGCATTTATTATTAAAGTTCGCTTAGATCTTCATCGAGAACAGGGTATGCATAGGTATAGGATAACATATTTCCATTCTCATTGAGAAGCTTAACCTTTACTTTCCATCAAATTATGCTTTCTTTCGGAAATAAGCTCAACTACAATTACATCGAAAAATTATTTAGAAACTCTATATCTATAGGTATTAAAACAATTACAGATTCATCACTTTTAGTACCACCGTTAACTAATACAACTGTAATTCTTGGTATATCTCTATACGAAACTCTAACCTTTACTTGAATAACCAAGAACAATACCTGACACTATATACCTTCTGTATCTACCGAGTTTAATCTTCTTATTTTCAAAATCTTAGCTCTGCCTTCAGTTATAAGTTTAAGTTTCAGTATTAACTCATCATTTACATTTACTGCTTAGCTTTTGACTACCTCTACTCTGCTATACACCTCTGGGATATAGTCTTTAAGAATTGGTATAGTTTCTCTAGCTTCTTCAACTAAATCTAGATCTATATCTGTTGTTAAGATAACTTCTTCTTTTCTACCTGCTTCAACAACGTAATCTCCGTAAGGATCTATTATTGCGGAGTTTCCGCAGTATTTATTATTCGTATCTTTTCCAACTCTATTAGATGCTAGTACATAGATCTGGTTCTCTATAGCTCTGCTTCTAATAAGTGTTCTCCAAACATCTATTCTTTGACATGGCCATTCAGCTGGTGTAATTAGGATCTTTATACCGTTGAAAACCATTGATCTTATCATCTCTGGAAACCTTATATCGTAACATATAGCGAACCCTATCCTCCCAAACTCAGTCTCCAGAACAACAACTTTATCCCCTGAGCTGAAGATCTTGTGCTCGTTCATGAGTTTGAATAAGTGTATCTTCCTATATACACCAGCTACACCTCTAGGTGTTATCAAAGGTATAGAGTTATAGATTTTACCACTGTTTTCCTCAGGTATTGAACCGAAGATATAGATACCGTAGTCTCTAGCTATCTTACTTAGAATAGCTACCGTAACACCTTTAAACACATCTTCAGCTAAACTATCTATATTAGGTGCGTAACCTGTTAACCATAGCTCAGGTAGAACAACTACTTTAGAACCTCTTCTAGCAACCTCTATAACAAATTCTACAACTCTATCCCTATTAACATCAGCTCTACCTAACACAATATCTAGCTGAACAACAGATACCCTAATCCTCAAAACACCACCCTAAACATATTTCAAAAAGAAACATATCTAAACACCTAGCTATTTAGCTTAGATGTAACATCAGCAAGATAAACTTTCCTACTACAGCTATGTTGAAGAACATTAAAAACCTCTTAGAACTAGAACTTCTCTGGGATGATGCGCATCCCGGTTTCAGTTGATCTATGATAGAGAGTTACCCTCCTGACCAAACACCTCTAAGCAATGGATGATCAAAAACTTTAACTCATTATCTATCAGCAACTAGTCTGTTCATCATCTACAAGCTTCAATATGTAGAGGAAAAGCTCTAGCAAAATAAGTATCTCTAACTGTCTATGAATAACTTTAAACATTTCCTCCCTTCCTTTCCCCCTCGCTGGTCTCACTCTCTACCAAGGAAGTTCTTAGGGTGTGATTATGTATACCCGCATATGTCTTGGAAACCTTTAACCAAGTATTCATAGCTTTAACAGGATCTCTACCAGAGTTTTTCCTTCTTCAAGAAATCTTAGAGCTAAATCAAGATGCTTCTCAGCCTCACTACCTAAGGATCTGTGAAACTCAGCACTATCTATAAACATTTTTAGACACAAACCATGGTTATGTGTACCTCTCCTAATATCCTCATATACTTAAAATGATCATAAGGTTTGAAGTATTACTTAAATTGTCTGCAATAATGTTGATTGATGATTTCAAAACCCTCGGTATCTAAGGTGATTGAGTGTTTCAGAGTTAATGTTTAAAAGCTAAGTTTATAAAATCTAAGTTTTTGAGCGTCTGGGGATAAAAGGTGGTTAGATCTTGAACAGAGATCGGGTTGCTATATACATGTTTATAGTTTTGATTATTCTTATTCCTTTAATACTCTATATAAGTATTGCGAATTTCTATCGGTATAGAGTAGAAGGATCATCGATAACTACTTCTACAACATCTACGTTATACACCTATACCTCTACTACTGATATCGGTAACCAAGTTAATACTGATACATCTGCTGAAGGGTTTAAGCTTAGGGTTATCTATGTTGTTCTACCTTTGAAGAATTTTACGAAATTTCATAACCTAGTTAAAGCTAATGCTATACTTGTTGCTCCATGCTATGTAGAGGAGGTGTTTGATCTACCTAGGGTTATCCCGAGGAAGTTTAAACCATCGTTATATCCATCACTTAGAGCTGTTCTACTTGAACCAGATATTGGTGATGGGTATCTAGGAGAAGAAGACTACATAATAATTAACTTGCCGATACTTGAGAAACCTAGTCATAATATAACTAGTAGATGTGAATGGCATGAACTTGTATACAGAATGGGATTTCTCTACAGATACTTAGTAACTCTTAAACCAGAGTTAAAGATATTCACAGATAGAGGTATTGAGGTTCTCAACACCTCTATAATAATAGCCATATACTATACGTATAGCAAACCCCTCATAGGCTCTGGTATACCATTCGATGTACAGCAAACATTATCTATAGGGGATGCTGTTGGATTGGAAAGACCTTCAGAACCATTAGCTGTGAAAATAGAGTACAACTCTATAGAAGAGATAGAGAGTAAATCTATAGAAGCATGGAGAAAAGCTGAAAAAGCTTCAGAAACATGGAATAACTGGCTTAATGAACTTCACAAAAAATTAGAGGAGCTAGAACTCGATAAATACATAGCTATCCTCAATGGATAGACAGCAACTATAATCTTTATCTATAAAGATAGAGTTGATATGGAGAGCTGTGGTTAAGATAGTGGTAGATGTGGGGATGTTGTTTAACAAATAAGTGATTTTATATTGTTTAGATCCTAGTCAAGGTCTTGGTGTTTATAGCATTCTAGTTCAACAGGTATATCCGGGTTCTCCAAAACTATCTTCTTCCTGTAGGGGTCTAGGTAGATACCTATTGCTTTAAATTTAACGCCTTTCTCTTGAGCATATCTAGCTATAACACCTATCTCTCTATCTTCTTCGCAGTAGAGTTGGAATTTCTTAATGTTAGGTAATGCACATATAAATACTACGAGAGATTCATAGCCATGTTTTGTTGCTTTATCTGCAAGTAGTTTTAGATGTTGTCTACCTCTAGATGTTGGAGCATCAGGATACCCAGCTATATCGCTTGGTAATCTAAGTACTGCACTCTTAATCTCTACCAATACATAGCTACCTCTACCTATCAACAGGTAGTCGAGGATTTTCCCATCAACTCTAGGATATCTTCTAGAAATTCTGAACCCTTGTAGCCATGGTAGAAGATCTCTATCGATAAGAACTGCGAACACATCTTCATGTATCTTCGTATCGACGATAGCTGCATAATCACAATCTTTCACACCTAAAAGTTTATAACTATGTTTTCTACCCCTACCCTCTACCTTGGTTAGATAACCAATGTTACCAGGTTTCATAAATTGTAGAAGTCTACCGCTATTACCTAGATAAACCTGTACCTCTACGTTGTTTATCTCGACAATCACTGTGAACCTCGATATTCTTCTCAAGATTCTACACTCGATAAGCTCATCGATATCCATAATATCTATAGACGTGGAGAACCACCTTGTTATACCCCTAGTTCTTAGGTAATCTATAGAATAGATTATTTACGAGTATCTCGATATCCTCTCTACTGAGAACATTCTTCAGATCTTCAACAGCTTTCTCAAGAATTTTACTTCTACTAGGTAGATCGCTGTATTTACCGAAGAACCAGAGGATAGAGTCTAGGTTTAGAGGAGGAATACCTGAATACCTAGCTACTGTGCTCCAGATAAACCTTATGGTATTCGAGTACTTCATAAGGATATCTCGGCTGATCCTAGGTAGAGAAACTTCTAGAGCTCCTGAGTAGTACGTAATCAAAGCTATTCTTCCGTCAACAGGTATCGGGATATCCATAGGTATCTCGATATTTTCTCCAAGAGCTTTTCTAGCGTAGTAAAGCATTTTGATAGCGAATACAACTGTTTTTGTATTCAGATCAACGTTAAGACATCTACCGATAGCTCTCCAAATATCTACAAGAGATCCTCTATAAACAATTTCTAGAAGTTCTCTACATCTAACAATTCTCATAATTCTAGAAAGTTTCTGGTTCTCTAAAACTCTATTGAATTTCTCGATAAAATCTCTGAAGAGATGTACAAGATTAGGTATATCTCCAACGCATTTATCTACGAAATAACTCGAGAATTTCCCCCAATACTCTTCACCACTCATAACAAGTCTATAACTAACCAAAGCATTCAACATAACAAGGATCTCGGTATATCTACCACATTCTTTGGCAAGATTTTTAATAGCTATGAACTGAGGATCTATATCCTCGAAAACCAAGATCTTCTCTATACCGAGAGACTTGAACACAGTGCTGAGGATATAAACTCTCGAGTTATTGATAGAGACTCTATCCATATCGATACCTATACCAAAGCTAAGTACTTAGCATAGCTTTAAAACTCTTGGTAAACACTCTAGAAACCGTGGATATAGATGAGTACAGCAGAGGTATGCTTATCTATAGAGTACATGGTTAAGAAGTACTACCTACTCCCGGTAGTTGTTATCTTAGCTAATATCCTCGTACTCTTCATAATAAACTTGGTGATCTGGATAGATCCTACATCAACTCTACTCTCCCTAGTACTCTACATACCTACGATATTTGCTCACGAATGTTCACACTACTTAGTAGCTAAGAAGAAGAACTCCTTAACTAAGATAAAGTTCTACCCTAAGTTCTTCGCATTAATGATAGATTATGTAAAACTAAGCCATAGGGATTTTCTAGAAGTTGCGGTAGCTCCTTTAATAACGATACAGCTACCTCTAACAACCCTCTACATACTATTCTACAACCCTCTACTACTCTCACTAACATTGCTCCATATAGCGTCATCGCTAGGAGATATATCTAGCATAGTATACAACGTGCTGTTCCATAGAGGAGCTCTATTCTATATGGTATACAGCGAGAGAGGAGATGTAGTAGGTTTCGTAGCTGAAGAACTTGGTAGATGTAGAGCTGTATTCTACGAACTATAGCTTTATTTATAGTAGTTGATATGTTTATTACTTCCGCACTGGAAGAAACTTTCGGTGCGGAAGCTTGTTATTTGATCCAAGACCTAAAACTAGGAGAGAAGATCTATACGATTTCGATGAAGAGCTCGATAAATTTGTTAAAGCATTAGATGAACCTATGGTTC
>JAJHRF010000081.1 GCA_020832925.1 Desulfurococcaceae archaeon
TGCCTACCAACTCTCCACCTAGACAGTCCTTCGCTAGTAGCAACAATAATCACAATGTTTTCGTATGGCTCTGGTGGGTACTCTATCAAGTTAAGCAAAGACTTTACATACACCTCAGCCCTCTCCAAGCCGATAGCCTGGAAAACCTCGTCAACTAGGATAGCAATTCTCTTCCTCCTCCAAGTCTTGAGAAGGTCTCTAACCAACAAAATAACTTCATCGACTAGCCTAAGAATGTTCACACCAGTTGCTTCAGCAACTACTTTAGCGAGTCTCTCACCAACCTCTTTAACACCTGTATGTGCAACGAATTCTCTATGCATGAAGTCTACATAGATAACATCGAAATCCTGCTCCCTAAAAACCTCAGTAGCCTGCCTAAGCCAAGCAGACTTACCACAGCCTTCAGGACCATAAACAATTACAGGGAACCTAGTACCACGCTCACTAAACCTATGAATCTGCTCAATAGCTCTATCCCTATCAACAAACTCAATCTCTAAACCCTTAGCAAAACGAAGCCTAACCCTCTTCACAGAAACACCTCAGTACAGCAACTAGGTAACTAGAGCTATAAGTTCAGATAACCTTCAAAGCTCGTGACTACTACGTAGATAATGTTTTTAGCTCTGAAACACCTTTACTATTGAATGTAGGGGTGCTGTTGATGATTAGATCCATTGTTGTAGAGAATCTGAGAGGTATAAAGAAGTGCGTTATTGATGATTTGAGGGATGTAAACATATTTATTGGTAGGAACGGTGCTGGAAAGTCAACCATTCTCGAAGCTATATACATAGCATCTGCATTCGCTAATGAGCGTGATGAACTGAGAGGTGTGTATAAGCTTGATTATGTTGTGCAGAGAAGAGGTGGTAGAGGCAAGTGGAACACTTTTAGAGACGTTTTATGGTTCTCGAAAGATGTTGATAAGAGGATTGTTATTGAGTTGAGGTTCTCTACTGGTAATACGCTAAGGTTTGTCTTAACCAATACTGATGCACCTCCCTCAACACCTGTTTGGCCTGTGGTTCTCGAGGTTCCGATTGATCTTGTTTATGGTGTTGGTGGAGAGATAATGGTTTATGTTGGGCGAGATACTAGTGGGAAGCTAGTGCTTTGGGAACCTGACTACAGGGCTGTGAAGAAGTATCTTAATGAAAGCCTCTACGAGATATTCAGGACTGAGCTCAGCTATTTGAGTGGTGTCGTGCTTCTCGATAACAGGATACCCATAACGAGTTTTGAGAGTAATACTTGGCGTAGGGTGCTGGACAAGAGGTTTGATAGGATTGTTCTTGAACTTATTAAGGAGGAGTACGAGCCTGGCACCGAAAGTATACTGTTTAAGCCTAGTGGTGAAGGCTTTGCACTATCATTAGCGCTGCCCAACACCTCTATAGAGATTGACACTCTTGGTGATGGTGCTAGAACAGCCCTTCTCTACACCTCAGCAATAGCACCTCTTGAAGGAACTGGTGTACTTATCGAGGATCCTGAAGCTCATCAGTACCCAAACGCCCTAGTCACATTGATGAGGACTGTTCTCAGGTTAGCTAAGGAGAGGAAGCTACAAATATTCATAACCACTCACAGCATTGAGCTAATCAACATTGTTAAGAAGCTTGCTGAAGAGCTTGGTCTGGGGATGAAGCTGTACTATCTTGAGAGGGATAGAAGCACAGGTATTGTTGATGTGAGAGCTGTAGAGAGCATAGATATTGAGATTCTTCAAAAACTTGGTTTAGACCCTAGAGTCCTACACATAATCTAGGTCTAGCCCTTACCTCGACCTCCTAACAACCTCATCTACCTTATCCATAAAGCACTAGTTTCTCAGCAAGCTTATCGCTTATCATAACCTCATCAGCGTTCTACACCTAAATAGCTCTTGAATCCCTTACCAATTTCGTTACGCTTCCATATGCAAGCCTATACTCCCTAACACAGTTTAAATCCTTATGCCAAGGAAACGTGAAGCCTGTAACTATAGGGAAGCGTTGTTAAGCATAATTTAAGAGATATTATGCAACGCCAAAGATTTGAGTAGCGCTGCCTCTATAGGTCTTAACCTCTTGTTTATGGGGTCTGGGGCTAGTCCTAGTTGCTCCATTGTTACTGAGCCCAGTAAGTAAACCCCTTCGTCTCCGAAGATAACAGGTGTCGCAGTTGCACTATAACCCTCTATCTCGATACCAACCTCACCTACAAATTTCTCAACAACTCTGTTATCTGCTAACCTAACCCTTATACTTCTAACAGGTTTAACTCCAAGCTTCTCAAGTAGTGATGCTGGTAAAGTTGTATATGTAGCTCCAGTATCTACTACAAGCTCTATCGAAACTCTTTTCTCAGGGTTCTGAGGATTCCAAACAAATGCTTTAACCATGAAAATACCCACACTATCACCGTTATGTTCTGCTACTTGCTAACAATATAAATCTTGCTCTTGTCTCTACCACTTTCTAGGCATTAATGCATAGCAGTAATGATGATCTAAGAAAGTTTATAGATTTGCTAGAATGGAAATGAGGTTCAACAATTCTACGAAATAGGGATGCTACTTGAATACTCTAGAACTAAGACGAAGGAAACTCTAATCAGATTTTGTTTTAAAGGTATATCAAAAAGCTGTAGAGTAGTAGAACGTAATTGGTAGATGTGCTACGGTGTCGATAACCAGTATATATCTCGGTAGAAAGCTTTATGAGAAGCTATCGAATATCGATAAAAATAGTGCTACACCTATTGAGGAGCTGGTAATAAAGTTGTTATCTAAAGAGCTTGGTGTAGAGCTTGATCCTCTGGAAGAGGTTGAGCTTCATTTAAGGCTTTCCGAGAAGCTTCTTGCTAAGACTGAGAAGTTGCTTAGGAAGGGTGACTATATACAGGTATCTGAAAAAGCTTGGGCTGTTTCGGTCTTCATAATCATTTGCAACACTCATACTCATTGATGTCTAGTACCTCCGTCACTGATACGTTTATAATAATGATGGAGGCTTATAAGCTTCGGAAGCTTATAAATGTATCAGTGACCCCGGGTTTCCGAGACCCGTAGGGCTGTGAACCCTAGGCGACTAGTGGGGAGCCTCTGCGGTGAGGGGGCTCGGGGAGACCGTTGAGAAGCAGATGGCGGAGAGCTGGAACCAGCGAAGATGAAAGACAATGAATCGCCATCTGCCGAGAAACGGTACGGCAGTACACGTAGTTAAGGCATTGGCTACTAAGGAGGGTAGGAAGCTGGAGAACTACAGAGATTTATGGAGGTATGTGAGTGAGTTAGCTACTAAACTTAGTGATAAGGAGCTTAGATACCTATGGAAATCAGCTAACGTTCTACACCAAAACTTTTACGAAGGTTGGATACCACCTGAAGAGGTTGTCTACAGTATCGAGGATGTTAAGGTATTTTGTTGAGAAGTTGAGGAAACTTCTAGGTATGTAGAACCCTCCTATCCACATATGAATGTATAGAAGATACTGTAATAAGTTGTAGAGAAAGGTTCAACCTAATGTACTCTAAGCAGTACTGTTACTATTATCGTTATCTACATCGATACTAGTATCCCTATCAACCAGTAGAACCTAGTG
>JAJHRF010000082.1 GCA_020832925.1 Desulfurococcaceae archaeon
TAAATAGGGAAAGCATATCTTAACATAATTCTTTTTTAACATAAATATTCATGAAATCTATTCTAATTACCTTGATATAGAAAATTTTATCTTTCTATAAATAGGAAGATAAAATAGCTAATAGTTAAAATACTGTATTAAATAAAAAATCTAAAGGTAATTAAGGATTATTCCAGAAGTTAAGCAAAAATATTTTGGGCAATAATGTATATTATCATCGATAGCTATGATATTAGTACTTGTATAGGTAGTTAAAATTGAAGGCTATTCTCTAGGTCGGAGAGTAGTAGATAGTTTTGTTTTACTTTAGTATTTTCTTTTTCAGTAGAAATATAGATAAGACTACTACTATCAAGAAGATCCCTATAAATACTGTTATTGGTGATGAGAGTTTTTGAGTTGGTTTTGTTTCAGTTGTTGTTATCGAGGTTGTTGTACTTGGTTTTATGGTAATTGTTTTTGTTTGTGTTTCTATGTATTGTGTTGATGTTTTTTCTATTGTTTTGAAGTATATTACTATATTTCTTATTGTTTGGGTATGTTCATATGTAATCTTTACCTCTATAGAATCTTTATACATTTCCTGGAATATTGGTTCAGTTTTTATCTCTATACCATAGATAACAACTCTGTGAATTTCTAAACCTTGTTCTCGAGGTATTGCTATTATAATGTATCCTTTACCTTTTGATCTGTCAATAGTTACATTAAGTTTGTTAGGCATATCTTTTTATCTATATTTATAATTGATGAATTTGATATTAATGTAATTTGATGTATTTTGCCATTGATTGTAAACGCAATTGTATGCGTATAGATTTTCTCTTCTTGGAGCGATATATAACCTAATGGAACTATGCGCCACGCTCTCATATATGTTGCATTAACTATAATATAAACTATGATGTCCCCGTATAAAGGTTTCGGTCCTCCTGCCCAAATAGTATAGATAGGTTTATAGTCCTAGTAGAGTATCTAGGTTGTGGGTATTTCTAGCAACATTATTTACTAAGTACATTGCTAGTTTTGTACCATTGATCCACTGTTCCCTAGTGCCAATTAATATCCCTTCCCCTATCTTTAAACCTGGAATACTGTATTCCATGATTGGAATAGGCTCTAAATCGAGTAGCATACCTTCAGTAATACCTGTATCTCTAAGAGATTTCTCTACATTAGAATTTCCTATGCGAATTCATGAAACAATTAATTGCGCTGGTATTTGTTGAATATTTTCTCTTCTTCACATAACCTGAAAATTAATGTTCCTCTTTTTGGAGGTAAACCGTTATCGCGAGCTAATAGAGGAATAAACCAGAGTGTATTGTTTATCATGTAAAGCTTTCCTGAACCACCGTCGTAGTAGTCTATATTAATATCATTTGTATAGAATGACGCTTCACCGACATAAAACTGTTGTATCTTCATAAAATCTATTGTTATATTCTTATATAGTTGTGCTCTAAATATCTTACCTTCATAGTGAAGATGGTTAGGAAGAGATGGGGCTGTAGCTATAGGTATTACATAGTAAATTACTGATCCAATCTGTTCTCTTTTTCTGTTGTAAACCATAGGTCATAGGATTTTATAAGCTTAGTTCCATCAGAACCTCTAATTCTGTTAGTTAAAACAATTCTGTAAACACTTCCATAATTTAAATGGTAGTTAGGGTAAATAGTAAGAATTTTCCCATCTGAACTTAAGCTAACTCTAAAATACTCATAGAAAGGAACTTCATCACCATTCATATACACTTCAATACTTTTCCACTGCGGGTAAAGAGATCCTAGTGGAGGCATTATAGATCCTTTGTCTATAGATTTGCTAAACACTATCGTTATATTCGATATTGTTTTAAGGAGATCGCCTTGAGGTATTTTTGAAACAATTTCAGGAGCATTATAATAATCTAAGAGAATTCCACCTATATAAACTCCTCCTCGATCTAATCTCCAAACTTTCGTACCGAATAATCTATCCATAAATCTTTGCCATGGGGGATCTCCATAGAAATTCATTATTGTAGATGAAAGTGCTCAGATTTAATCCTCCTACAATTAAGTTTGTCCAAATATACAACATATTATCTTTAGCTACAGGTATTTGTTTACTAAAGATGATTAATTCACTACGAGCTACAATCTCATCGAAACCAAGACTTAGAATCATTTCAGTACACTCTATAACATTTCCAATATAGGGTAATCCTTTAAAGAAAAGTTTCCCAGCTGTAGATTTTATGAATTCAAGAGCGTAATCTGAAACTATATCTAATGTTATATCTACTACACCTTTAACAACATCACCAATGATAAGCTCAGGTAGTTGTTGTTCAGAATACTTTTTCGTACTGTAAACTGTGTGAAAATATGTGAATTTCTCACCTTTAGTAGCTACCCCAACATCTAGTTTAGCAATATAATTCCCTTTACCATAAGTACTCTCAGGAGCTATATTAAATCCACCTATATAATTTACATCTACATAGATATCAGCAAACCCTCCACTATCAACATTAAACATTCTCCCATAATAATAAGAAAACCTACTACTACCTTTACAAGGATACCCTCCTGTTCCACAAGATAATGCAGCTACCTTCATCTCCATACCTAAGTTACCTACATTGTTTAGCTTACCATAACTTAACCCATAGCTTTGATCAGTATTCTCATACATCCAATAGGAAGTTGTTGTATTCCAAGGCTCTACCCAAGATTTTTAACATCAAGTCTTGGATTACCGTTAATTGAATGGAGTTTTACTTCAACATAAACTATCTTTGTAACATTCGGTAAAAGGTAGTACACCATATGTAAAATCATCCGCACTACCTTTACCATCATTCTCATAGCTAAATTTACTATACCCAGCAATATGCCTTGTACGTTCTTCACCTTGGGAAGTCATATTTACTATCTCACTATAAAATATATCTTAACCCAATCTTTATTTACATCACCTTTAGAACTCATATATAGAACAAGCTTTATACCAATAGTATTAGTATTTAAATTAAAAGTGTAATCAGATTCATTAATATTCTCGTAGAGAATATTCCGTAGATTATCCTTAGAAGATTTAATAGTGTAGAAAGTATATCGAGTTTCTAAAGTTAATGGATGTAAAGTAGAGGAAAGTACTAAGATTATAAATAAGAGAACAATAAATATATTATTTAATAAATATCACCAAATATATGTAGATAATCAATAGACCGCCGCAATAAGACAATTCTCACTATATACTATTAAAAATAAGTTGTATTCGTTTTCATATCCATAACATTCTATCCTGAAGCGTATACACATGTACAATTCCTATCTTTTATTATATGGATAGAGAAAACATTCCTCATATTGAGATACTCATAGGAAGTATTTTCTCTATCCAAGTTTTTATTGTAGTTACAGAGATATAAAAAGTTTTGATTCAATAACTATTTTTAGCCTTAAATAACTAGGTGAGAGTACAGTATGTTGAGAAATAATGTTAAGTTTGTGTTATAATTAACAAGCTGTATGTGATGAATATGTTTGTCTTTGGACCCATACGTTCTAGAAGACTTGGTAGAAG
>JAJHRF010000083.1 GCA_020832925.1 Desulfurococcaceae archaeon
AAAGCAAGTATTTGAGCTACAAATATATAGGTATAGCTTATGATTGCTGCTAGAGATCCACCGATAAGCTGGATAGATCTAGTATAAACTGTATCACCTATACCAGGACCAATAATACCTGAAGCTATTGCAACAGAAATTGCGTACAAATTGAAATTACTATGGATACCGTTTACAAAAGCTAAAGGTATGAGTAAAGCTAGTGCTGCAAAAGCTCTGAATACCGTTATAGTCATAGGTTTTGAATTCTTACCAAACTTCTGTATTACAGCAGGGTTAAGACTCCATAACGTAGCCGTTATAACTACGTATACGTAGCTCCACATTATCAACACTTAGCAGAGCTACCTCCAATAATCCCGTATATATTCAAAGCTATGCATAGAACATACTTATAAACTTAGCGTACTTAATCTAGGGACTTATTGAAGATCTAGAGATAGAGGTATATAGTTTATGATTATGAGATTATTTTAGAAGAGCTTCACCGAATATCAACTCTTCGATGAATACCTAGTTAACATCTATCTTAAACCTTTTCATCGCTATACATCTCTTGGTTTCTGTATCAAGTTGTTTTTTATAGCTATGCTCATGTATTTCTTTGGCTTCTCTACAAGCTCCCTAATCTCTGTCTCTAGTTCACTTCTAGATAGTTTTCTTCTCGCATAACCTATCTCTATAGCTTTCTCAGCAACAGCTAGTGCTTCTCTTACATAGAGTTCTGTCTCTGTCATAGAGGCAATTATTCTTTCTTCGTGAAGACCTGTTTCCTCGGTATACCTAGCTATAGCGTATGCAGCTGCTAAAAACATTTCATCGCTCATCTTCTTAGCTCTAACAGTTAGAACACCTCTGAAAACAGCTGGGAACCCTAAGCTATTGTTTATCTGGTTAGGGAAATCACTTCTACCAGTTGCAACAATTTTCACACCTACTTCTTTTGCTTCCCAAGGCCATATCTCCGGGATTGGGTTAGATAGAGCGAACACTATAGAGTCTCTGTTCATAGATTTGATCCACTCTTTCTTGATAATCCCTGGTCCAGGTCTAGAAGCAGCTATAACAACATCTGCACTTTCGAAAGCTTTAGGAACCTCTTTAACTTCCTCGGGGTTTGTTTCTATAGCTACTCTATATTTCCAAGGGTTCTCTCTCCTCATATCCTCTAAATCTCTTCTACCTCTATACAGAGGTCCTTTGCTATCGATAGCGATTATGTTCCTCGGATTTGCTCCTGCGATTTTTAGATATCTATAGATACTTATGTTAGATGCTCCTACACCGAATAGAACTATCTTAACATCCTCTATCTTTTTACCAACAATTTTAAGAGCGTTGATAAGAGCTGCAAGTGTAACTAGAGCTGTTCCCTGCTGATCATCGTGCCACACAGGTATCTCTAGCTCTTCCTGTAGTTTCTCGAGTATGTAGAAACACTTCGGAGACTCTATATCCTCTAAATTTATCCCTCCGAAGCTATGCTGAAGAGCTTTAACTATATAGATAAATCTACCCGGATCCTTCTCATCGATAACCATGGGGATAGCGTCGACACCTCCTAAGTATTTAAATAGAAGTGCTTTACCCTCCATAACAGGTAGAGATGCTGTTGCACCTATATCTCCTAAACCTAGAACTCTCGAACCATCGCTAACAACTGCTACTACATTCCATCTCCAAGTATATTCAAAAGATAGATCCTCACCACCACTATATATCCTACGACAGGGCTCTGCAACACCAGGGGAATACCATACAGAGAAATCATCTATACTCTCGATAGGAACCTTGGGTACAACCTCTATCTTACCTCTATAAAATCTATGCATTTTCTCCGAAATCTCGAACCAATCCCTCTTCCCGCTACCCACAAACATCGCCTCTTCAACAACATTAACCTAACCTCCGGGTTATCAAAAACTTTAAGCGTATCTAAATCAAAACAGAGATAGAAAAACTATTTAATAAGACTTGATGGGTGGCGTCTATGTTTTTCAGAAAACCTAGTGTATTCGATAAACCTTTGAAGTTATTCGATGTTGATGGTGTAGCTCTACACTTCATCACCTCTAGGTCTGTTACTAAGTTCTCTATCCATACTGATGAAGGTAGGGAGAAGCTTTTGATACCTTTGAAAGGTTTTGCAAAGTTTATGGATCTCTACGCCTACGAGAAGGATATGATCTACATACCCAAGGGATTAGGTGTTCTCGACGTAGAGCTAGGCATAGGTTCTGTTGTATACGTTGTTGAAGCTTCTGCGAGTAGAGACTACGGTCTATATGTTAAAAGGTTTAGAGAAGCTAAATATGTTGATGTTGGTGATGAACGTTCTAGAAGAAGACGTTACATAGTCATAGATGTTGAAGATCCTTCAGAGAAATTCTTAGCTGGATACACCTTCTGCTGCCCTGGGTGCTGGGGTTCTTACCCACCTCATAGACACGATGATAAGTACGAGATATTCGTATACTTCGATGTTGAACCTGGGTTCGGGGTACAGCTACTTATTGATGGAGATAGAGAGGAGGCGTATATTGTGAGAGATTTCGATGTATTTCTAGTTACCCGTGGATACCACCCGAACGTCTCTACCCCTGTTAAAGGGCTTAACTATCTATGGATTATGGTAGCTGTTAAAGGTGGAAGAGATTTCTCTATGTATATAGATAAAAAATTCGATGTGGTGCAGAGGTAGTGTTTACATCCTCATCTTCTCTATAGTGTCTAGGATATACTTAGCTACATTCGGATAATCTTTATCGCCGTAGCCATGGAGAACTGCTTCGAGGTATCTCTGCATAGCTGCAGCTGTTATCGGGGTATCGAGTTTCTTTATTCTTGCAGACTCTATAAAACATTGAAGATCTTTAGCCGCTAGCTCAACTCTAAACCTAGGTGGATACTCCTCGATGGCTCTCTTAAGGAATCTAGATACTATAGGCTCTATCCAGCTACCTTTAACAAGTTCTTCGAAGAACTTGAAATCTACTCCATAGATTTTTAAGAATGGAAGGGTCTCCGATAGAGTTGCAACGATAACCATGTTGAGCTGGTTTAAAGCAAGCTTCAAAACCATAGCTTTCGGTACTTCTCCAACGAATATAGTTCTCTGAGCTACTACAGATAGAAACTTCTTCACATTATCGCTTAACTCCGTATCGCTTGCAACCATAGCTATAAGCTTCCCCTCGAGAACCTCTGAAACACTACCCCAGACAGGTACTTCAACATACCTACCACCACCATCGTAAACAACCCTGGAAACCCTTGTAGATATAGCTGTAGATACTGTAGACATGTTGACCACGTCCCTACCCCTAACCTCCCCGGCAATACCACCAGACATAAAAACAACATCGATAAGAGCCTCATCATCAGCAACAAAAATTACCGAAACATCAGCTTCCCTACAACACTTCCCAGGAGATTCAGCAAACCCTACACCAAGCTCCTCAGCAAACCTCTTAGCTTTATCCAAAGTCCTGTTATACACAACAACATCAAAACCAACACTCT
>JAJHRF010000084.1 GCA_020832925.1 Desulfurococcaceae archaeon
GGCTAAAGTCTTTCCCATAGGGAGGAGATACTTTCACATATTTCCAGTTTGTTAAAGGTATTTCAACTACTTTCCCTATGTATATATCTCCTACGATACCGTTCGGTGTATAGACAATACCGTCGTTTGTATGACCTGTCGACTCCAACACTATATCTAGACTATTTCTCTTAGATCTCAAAACTTTCGATACATCAACTTCAATGCTATGGTAATCCCCTTTAATTGGGACTCCGTTAAGTATAGCTGTTGCATAGTCGTTGAAGTAGCTTATGTACATAGTCTTGTTCTCTAAGTTTCTATAGATATCATCAGGTATATCGAATTCTATTCTGTATATTGCATAGCCATTGAATAGCATACCTATTCTCTCTAAAGGAGTTTTAGGTTCTATAGATATCCCTACCTGTGTTAAAGGCTCTTCAGCTACTCTCCATACCTCTTCTACACCTATCTTAACACCTAATCCACCTCTATAACATTTACCTAAGTAGAATCTGTATAAAGGACCTACAATATGTTCTACATTTAGTGTTTCCTCTCCTATATCTATCTTCGTAACAGGTTTAAACGATATCAATACAACATCACCATAACTATTTTCATCAAGTTCTAGTTGTAGTGAAACAGTATCCCCAACGATCTCAGCTTTACCAATGAAGTATATATTGGATATAATAGCAATTGGGTTCAGAATTTCATCTATATACCAAGATCTAGATGCTCTTCCTCTAGAAATAGCTACTATATACAGCTTACTATCGCTACTACCTATAGCTACGAATTTATCTTCATCGCTATGCATATACCTTAAAACAACTCTATTCCTCTCTTTCTCAACAACATCTACATCTTTCGAATACTCAACAACAATATCCGGAGCTTCAACAGCTATTTCCCCAACCTCGAAAACATCTCCATAGACAACGAGGACAACTTCATTACCGTGTCTAATCATCATAAGAGGTTCCGATGATGTATAGACTACTTTGAAAGGTGTACCTTCTATACCGTAATTAAGTATAACAATCTTAGCATTCTTTCCCGGAACTCTTATATTTGTATAGAACGGATATACACCATCTCTATACATAACCTTCGTTAACTGAGGCCATTCACCGAGATTCCTTAGAATAACAATAGCTGTACCATCATCAGTTACACGGGTAAACACATCTATACCTTTAGTAAATACTTTAACTATGTTTTCAACAGGTTTAGATTTCGTCAACAAATCATTGAACGTTTTTGTAAACAATGCTATCCTCTTGATTGTGTAGTATCTTGGGCTTAGCTCTCCCCATTCTCTTATAGCTGCTTCGTAATCATATGTTGTTGTAATGTATTTACCTGTGTAGTAACCTGGGTTTGTTCCTCCATGGAACATGTATATACTTATACTGTTGATACCTAAACCAATAGCTGTCTTAATCAGTGTCTCTGTCCATTCAGCTGGAAAACTACCTCTGTTAGTAGGTAACGGTCCTCCGAATGTTGAGAACCAACCACCTTCAAGCTCCATAAACATCTTGAGCATACCTAGCTGAGTCTTCATATACTTCTTAACTTTGTTATCGAAACCCTGTATAACCCAAGGAGATGGGTAATCATCTATAGTGTTGATTATAGGTGTTCCCTCAACATACCAATCCTCATTAGTTATAATCGGTATATCCTTTACATATTTTCTAGCTATTTCGTAGAGCTTCATCAAGTACAGGGTATCACCCCAGAAATACTCGTTCTCAATCTGTAGAAGAATCGTTGGACCTTCTCTAGACCAAGAGTACTTCTCTACAACTGGTAGTATTGTTGAATACCATTTCTCTGCATATTTTATATAATTTTCATCTAGTGATCTTAGAACAACGTTTTTCGTATATAACCAGTTTGGATGTCCACCGCTATCCCATTCTGAGCATATGTATGGACCTGGTCTAGCTATGAAGAGCATACCTAAAGATTGAACAAGCTGTACATAACCTTCAACATCTCTACTAAAAATCTTTGATTCGTAAGGAGATTCAGGTGCTGTATTACCGAAGAATAAAGCGTTCTCTATTGGTTCATGCCAATTCCACGCAATATAACTAGCAATACAATTTAAACCAGCTCTCCTAGCTTTCAATAATCTATCAAACCATAGCTGTTTAGGTACCCTAAAGTAATGGATTTCGCCACAGAATAGAAATATTCTCCTACCATCAATAGATAGATAGCTATCCTCTACCTTAACACCTTTACTCATCTTCATAATCTCGCGTACACCTATAATAACTAAGGCTATGTATGCCAATATAAATATTGCTAATAATGTTGTGATGAGCAGAGCTCTTCTATTTAAAAACATTGATAATACCTACATAATTAAATATTTCTCTGCGGTGAATAGTATTTTGTATTTGTTTAAAACATTCATCACATAATTTAATATAGGTATGGTTAACAAGATTTTTATTGGGTAGCGAATACGCATCATTATGTGAAGTGTATGGCTGTAGATGTAGATAATTATGGAGAAGTATTTGTCGGAGATCTTGATGATCTCAAAGTTGTGTTTAAACTTCTTCGGGATTTTTTCGATAATGTGAAGTTCTATGGGTATAAGTATCACAACGGTAAAGTGGTTTTTGGTGAGATTAGCGGTGTTGATGAAATACCTCTAGCTGTGTCTGATATTCAGAAACCTGGTTTTTATAGAGTTTTACCTGGTTATAGGTTTAGACATAGCCATTGTTCTCCAAAAGATTTTCTTCTACCTCCAGAACATAGAGTATTAACTGTTTCTCAGAATTATGAAGTTGTTGAAGATATTGAATCTATGGGTAGCGATATCGTCTTCTTCGGTATTAAGTCTTGTGATCGTAAAGCTATAGATATTCTAGATCGTATCCTATACAATAAACACCCTGTGTATACTAGGAGAAGAGATTCTGTGAAAATAATTGTTGTTGAGGAATGTCTAGAACCTGGTGAAACATGTTTCTGTAGTGCTGTAAATGCAGGTCCTACGATATCGAAAGGTTTTGACATAGCTTACGCGAGACTCGATCAGAATACAGTGTTGTTTAAATATGGTAGCTCTGTTGGGGAGAAGATGCTGAGGAGTATAGGGCTTAGGAAAGCGGGTAAGGATACTATAAAGGTCTACCTCGATATGGTTGAGAAAGCTGTTTCTATTACGAAGAGCAGGATCCCTGATGTTAAGAGTATACAGGGGATTCTCAGGGAAGTAGCTAGCGATAGAGATTTATGGGAAGAAGTTTCTTCTAGATGTGTAGGATGTGGAAACTGTAACTATGTATGTCCAACATGTTTCTGTACAGAGATAGATGATCGTGTTGGAAACGGTTTCAGTACTAGGGTTGGGATATGGATTGGATGCTTGACGTATACCTATGGACTTGTTGCAGGTGGTCATTTTAGACGAGAGCTTTTCACAAGGTATAGACATTTCGTTCTACATAAATTCTTATTCTACCCTAAGCAGGTGGAGGATATTGGTTGTG
>JAJHRF010000037.1 GCA_020832925.1 Desulfurococcaceae archaeon
GTTGATGTCAATGAGAACCATGTAGCCGTGTTAGTTGATGACAAGGTATACCTCTTTGAGACAGGCTTTAGAGACATAGTCTTAGGCTACTATTACCGTAGGAAGAGAGTTCAGGAGAAGTATGATAAACTCTATGGTGCTAGCTGTAGGGTTAAGAGAAGAATCTTTAGAAAGTTAAAGGAGAGGAAGAGAAAGAGTGATTTGAGGTGGAAGTTGGCAAACATAGTTGTTAGAGTTGCTAAAGAAAAGCAATACGCTATTGTCTTAGAGAAGCTAGGTGAGGAGCCAGCTAAGGAAATGATAAACAATGTCAAAGACGACCAACTCAGACACAGAATATACCAAGCATCCTTCAAAGGAGTTCAAAAAGCTATCGAGGAGAAGGCTAAGGAATATGGAGTTCCAGTAATCTATGTAAACCCGAGGAACACCTCTAGAATGTGCCCAGTACACAATACCAAAATAGTCTACAGTAATGGTAGTAGAATTGGTAGGTGCACCAAGGGTGGGGAGCTATGGCATAGAGACGTAGTAGCGTGTTACAACCTACTCCTCAAAGCCTGCCTAGGCAATGGGAGCACTGCTCCAAGCCTAGGCGGGCTAAACCTAGATGGGAGCCCCGTGCCGTTGGGCTCGACAACCACCCATGACCCCACAGCGATTTCCAAATCGCTGTGGGCGAGGTGGAAGTCCCTAGATGCAACGAATAAAAATGAACCGATGAGAATGAACATCTAGGGACAAACGGTAGCTATTGGAACTACTATGTATTCACCTGGATTTATGTTCTCAGGCTTATGCCCTGTTATCAGTGTATCTATGGATACAGCTATCAATATTATTCCTGCGGCAATCCTGAGAGAGGGGATATCGATACCGAGAAAGACTAGGATATAGCTTCCTACAGTCGAGAATAGCGTTAATAAGATAAAGATAACTATAGAGGCTTTATTTATGAGTATTTTACAATCTTTATCGTTGAATCCTGAAAGAGCTTGAGTTAACGCTGGTATAGCTGCTAAAGGATCCATTATAGCGAAGATCTGTATAGATAGCGTAGCTATGGCTGTGAAATCTATAAGACTCATATTTGTCACACATCATATCTATAACTCGAAGCACATCTACGGGGGTTAAATTGTTTAAATTAAAAAACAAGGAGAAGCTATTGCATGTATTGTTGTTCATTGTTGCTATGGTTAGCATAGGCTCTGCTTCTATCTTCGTAAGACTGTCATTGGCAAGCGGTATTGCGTGTGCTTTTTGGCGTCTCTCCATATCTTCAGCTCTCATATTAATCATCATATCGGTAAACAGACGTGGTTTACCTAAGATTCTTCGGGATCTTGATAAACAAGAGATACTTATGTTAATAGTCTCCGGGTTTACACTAGCAATGCATTTCGTATTGTGGATGGAGTCGTTGTTCAGGATTTTAGTAGCTATTAGTACGACAATAGTTGTTGCATACCCACTACACTTAACATTGATTGAGTTAATCATCGGGAAAGAAAGAGTGAACATCATATCTATTGCAGGTCTTGTGATGGGTTTTCTAGGTATTACGCTCTTATTCTGGGAAGCTTTTGTAAGCAGGGAACTAGATACCTTAGGTATTTTAGAAAGTTTTATAGCATCCATATTAGTTGCTATCTATTTCTATATAGGTAGGTTAACTAGAAGAAGAATTGATGTCTATACATATTCTCTCTACGTATATACAGTAGCTTCCTTAGTTGTGTTATGCTACTCATTTATTGTAAAGGATAACGTTTTTAAATATGTTGAGAAGTCATGGATATGGTTTCTACTTCTAGCATTGATACCTATGTTAGGTGGACATACAGTTATGAACTATATGCTTAAATTTTATAGAAGTTCTGTTGTAACATCTATAGCTTTTGTAGAGCCTATCATAGCCTCTATCTTAGCAGCTTTTGTATTAGGAGAGGTGATCTCGTTGAGACAACTAGTATGTTTAGCGATAGTTTTAACAGGTGTAAGTATATCTTTTGCATCAGAACTTATAGGTAAGATTTAGATCCAAGGAATGTAATGCGGTGCAAAGGGAGGTTCTTCCTCAACTATCTCTCTATCTTTAGCAACTACAACAAATAATGATAGCAATGTCGATATTGAGGATACTAGAGCTAGAGGTCTAACTATATACTTCCCAGCATCTCCAGCTATATCTTGAGAAACAAGCTCTACATCATCTATAAATAGTCTTTCCCCTCTCTCCGCTATCGTTACACCGAGTATGCTACGGATGTTTATAACGTAGGTATCTATCTGACCCTTGAACGTAACTAAAACACATCTATAATCGTAACTACCAACACCCTTGATAACAGTATCAACAAAAACGTTTGTACCAGGCATTTTTACCCTTCCACTCTGTGTAATCACAATATTCTCAGCGTTACAATAGATTGCTGATTGTATGACTCTCGACCATACAATTCTGTTAAACGCAATTCTAGGAAGATCTTTTGATGGAGCTATACTATCACCGTTTATAGGGGTGTAGATACCTTCATCAGTATCGCATCTACCTCCAGAACAAGCAGTGATCTTAACACTGTATACGCTTGAAGCTTGAGGTGCCATATACATCGAATAGATAGCGCCTCCTAGTACTGCTAACAGTAGTATTGATAGAACGAGCTTGGTTGATGATCCTAAACCTTTTATGAGCCTCTCTTCGAAAGGTATAGGCTTTATCAAAACCCAGGGAGAATATAAAACATGGCTTCTTCTTTTCAATATATACACCAAGCTTAGTCCAGCGATAAATCCTCCAACGTGGGCGAAGAAAGCGATTCCGCCAAATCTTAGGTATCCGTAGATAACTTGTGTAGCGAACCAAAATAGTAGGAAGAATGCAGCTGTTGTTGTAAAACATAGGGGTATGAAGAAATAGAACATACACATGCTCAACCTCCTCCTTGGATATATCAAAAGGTATGCGCCTAGAAGTCCACTGATAGCTCCTGAAGCTCCTAGAGCTGGCATTATTAAACTAATCGAGCCTATTATTGGGGTGAATGCTGTGTGGAAAACTGTTGCTAAGACACCTGAGACAAGGTATAGCGTGATGTACCTCTTAACTCCGAGTAGCAATTCTAATTCTTTTCCAAACCAGTACAGGAAAAGCATGTTGAAGAATATGTGGAAGATATCTCCATGGAGAAACATGCTAGTGAAAACTCTATACCACTGCAGAGGATTGATCATGATTATAGGTATATACGAAAACATATCTACCCATTCATCCGCTATCTGGGCAAAGTAATTCTGATATGATGACGCGAGGTACATAATGACGTTAATAACTATCAATGTGTATGTGGCTATAGGTCTCACTTTTCTAGGAGACCAAGACCATTCATAGACCAAGTTTTTACCCTCGAAACTTTCCGTTTCTATGCAAGTTTAGGAAGCTTAAAATACTTAGTGCACAAAATGTTTACTTATCTTGATAACAGCTTTACCTCGAGGAACACCTAGATCTCTTGCTACAGGTAGGCATTTAGCTACAAGAACGTAGATAATAGGTACCCCGATAACGTTCTCCACCTCTGTTAGGTATTCATAGTTAGCCATCCCTTTAGATATAATAACATCGAAACTCCTCAACTTAGCTAAAAACTCTTCGCCTACCTCATCAAGAAATATGCTAGACGCATCTGTACTTGTACTTATAACCTCATCAAAGCTCTCCAACAATTTTGCAGATTCTATCTCTGAGTATGTTATATCGTTCTGGAAAGAAGCGCCTTTAACAATAGCTATGACGTACTTACCTTCAGCTTTAAGAATATCCCCTAGTACACGATCGAGAACAGCTTCACCAGCGTTATCCATTATGATAGCGATTCTTCTAGATTTTTTAAGAATATCAATACTTTTCTCGATATCGCCGTATATATCCATGGTATCGATAAGCTCTGTAATTCTATTCAGTTCAGGTGCATTGTAATTAGCGACACCGAGGTCTATAAGGTTACCTACTAAAGATATCTTAAGAGCTGTGACAAGCTTTTCATCAAGGTTATTGATTCTGGATATCCTCTTCTTAAACTCTTCGTATATCTTCAAAGCTTCTTTATTAGCTGTGATCTTCTCCTCTCTGTAAGGATCATTAACACCTGTAGCCTTTTTCACAAATCTAAATAACTCTGTTGAGATAACTGTTGGTGTGCATCTATTATCGTATCTAGAGCTACACATACTTAAGATACTGTTCAAATATGAAACAATCTTCTTCATCAACTCTACACGTTTATCTTCATCTTCTACAAGCTTCTGTACATCTCTTAAACGTACCTGTACTTGACATGATATACATTCAGCGTAGAGCTTCACAGATCTCCACACCTTGGCATGTATAATCTTTACTTTTAAAAGTTAGCCAGAGCTAATATAAGCTGTAAGGTGTTAAATATATGGGTAGTTACGCAGCATGGATATTCACATTAGGTACAGAGTTAACTCAGGGAAGGATCATCAATACGAATGCCGCTTTCATCGGGAGAAGGTTAACACTTCTAGGATTCAACGTACTAGGAGTCATAACCTTGGTTGATGATGTAGACCTTATATCGAGGTTCATATCGCAGATACTAAGCGGAAAACCTAGAGTTATAGTTACAACAGGAGGTCTAGGACCTACACACGATGATAGAACCCTCGAAGCTGTAGCTAAAGCTATTAACAGGAAGCTTATCCTAAATCAAGAAGCTTTCGAAATGGTTAAGAAAAAGTATGAGTCTAAAGGATTAGAGCTAACCCCGGAGAGGATTAAGATGGCTTACCTCCCAGAAGGAGGGGTGCCTATACCTAACCCTGTGGGAACAGCCCCTGGATGCTGGCTTGAGGTAGAGGGGACAGTAATAATATCTCTCCCCGGTGTACCTAAGGAGATGGAGTCTATGTGGATTACATGGGTTGAGCCTAGGTTGAAACCGTGGGGTCCAGGTTTATCAATAGTTGAGAAACTTATGGTTGTTGTAGGTGTACCTGAGTCATCTATAGCACCAGTTCTTAAAGCTGTTTTGAAGCAGTATTCAGAGGTATACATAAAATCACATCCAGAGATAAGCGAGGCTGGGGAACCTGTGCTCAAGATATACATAATGTATTCTCATAGAGATGAGAAAGCAGCTCGAGATATTGTTGAAAATGTTTTGAAAAGCATCGAGGCGAAGTATAGAGAGATCTACGGTAGAGAGTTGAAGATTGTAGAGGTTAGGGATACAGGTGAGCTATCAGCTTAACTACTTAACTATATCGATAGCTATGAAATGATCTCGTATAAGTTGGTAAGGTATAAAATACCTCTTACCACCTAGGTTTACGGTAAAACCTCCTAGACAATAATCTTCAACTTCAGCAACACCTTCGAGAACATTTAGAGAATCTCTATCATATATAACGTAGCTTTTCTCCACAACTTCGAAACATTTATCGTAGAACCTTATAACAGGTATAAACTCTTTCTCCTTTTCTATCCCTACACTTTTCAGCAAAGGCTTGACATGTCTCGAAAACATCATCACAAAATTCTTTAGATGCTCTTCGATCATCTTTACATCGACTCTTTTAATCCACTCAAGTCTTTCGACAACAGATGCACGGTCTTTTACGTAATAGCTAGAGAGTTTCTTCTCTATCCCTCTTGCGATAGCGGCATTTTCGACAAAGGCTACTATAGATGAATAGATAAATATTTGTTCATATAGTCTAACAATATTCTTTACAGCATTAGCTATACCAACCTTTAGGTTAGAACCCCCTATATAGAGTAGGTAGACCATATGCGGTATCAGAGCTAAGCCTACCCCCTGGGGAAACTCTTTCAAACCATATACAAATAGCAAATACTTACTATATTCAGACCCTATGTGAAGAGGGCAGAAACTATCGTCTGCAAATCTATTACATAGATAGGCAGTCCTATGTATATAAACAGTGTTTTCCTGAACATTTTTAACAATAGAAACAATGTTATCACCTAAACATGATCTTCCTCTTAGGAAAGGACTACGTATCTTCACAATATTCCCAGTAGTTACACTCTCTACAGACCCTTCTCTACTAAATAAATTCAAACTCCAGCGAACAGGCTCTACAATCTGCTCTAATACCTTAAAATCATATTTATTAAATAGAGATATGTAAACAGAAACCTTGTGCTCTACAACATCCCTAATCCTAGTCGATACATCAATACCTTTCACAGCGTACATACACTGCTCCTAGGAATCTATATAGATATTGCTATATAGCGATATTTATATTGTTAAACTTATCACCTTTAGCGAACAGCATACGCTTTAAACCTATGTTAATACCTATACATCTGGATGATGAAGTTAAGTCTTTGATGATAAGTGATTGAGGTAGCGAATACTGACATCTCCATAATATTTTATAATTTTATAGATTTATATATAGGCTAAGTTCTCTATGGATTTGATGTCTGTAAATATTTAGAACGTTGAGCAAAGCTTACATAGGTTTCTGTAACATTAAACTTAATATTTAGATATTGAAAGTCTTTTGAAGTTATCAAAGAGTTGTAGAATGAAGAGATAGTTGGTATTAGCTGTAGTCGTGGTCGTGGTTGTAGCTGTTATAGTTAGTGTAACGTACTTTTCTTTTCCTAGACAGAAACCTAGGCTAAGAGTAGGTACATCACCTGATTTCCCACTTTTTGAGTATACGATGAAGCGGGTAATATTGTTGGAATAGATATAGATTTGATTAAAGCTATAGCATCTAAACTCGGTTACGAAGATGAGATTGTACAGATGCAGTTCTCGGATTGGTAGAGGCATTAGAGCAGGGTGTTATAGATGTAGCTATATCAGGTATAACTATTACTGAGGATAAGGCTAAGAGAGTGGATTTCAGTATACCTTACTGGGAAGCAGATCAAGCAATTCTCGTTGTTAAAGAATCTTCGTTTAAACCTAGAAGTCTTGCTGATCTCGAAGGTAAAGCTGTAGGAGTTCAGATAGGGACAACAGCAGAAGCTTTACTAGACAAACTTAAAGCTAATGGTACTAACGTAGAGATAAAGCGTTATACTTCCTATACGTTAGCAGTTCAAGACCTTGTCAACGGTAGAATTGACGCAGTTTTAATAGACTCACCTGTAGATAACACATTGGCATCGAAATATAATGTCGAGGTATCATCGATAATACCTACAGGTGAGAAGTATGGAATAGCTGTAAAGAAAGGAAATACAGAGCTCTTAGATAAGATAAACAAGGTATTGCGAGAGATACTGAATAGCGATGAGTGGCAGAAAATAATCTCGAAGTACCTTGGGTAAAACTCGTTATGGATATAAACAACCTTTTTCAAACAACAGTATTCATAGTATCCAAAGGTTTAGCGACATCGATTTACCTATCAACAGGGAGCTTCTTTATAGGGTTAGGGTTTGGATTTGTTATAGCTTTCTTTCAGACAGTTGTAGGAGGAGTAGTTTCGAAGATCCTAGATATAGTTGTAAGGATTCTTAGAAGTGTCCCCCCAATACTAATCCTCTTTATGATATTCTACGGTCTTAAGATAGATAGCTATGGAGTAGCGATAATAAGGCTAGGCTTGATTAGTGCTTCATATCAATCTCAGATTTTTCGAGGGATTGCTGGAGCTGTTATCGCTAGACAATTTGAAGCATGTTATCTCTAGGTTTTAGTAAATGGGAGGTGTATGTATATATAATAGTACCGCAAACCTTTTTATCATCTATCCTGGCTCTGCTTAACGAATTTGTAACTCTTCTAAAAGATACATCTATAGCTTATGCTATAGGTGCTAAAGAGATGTTTACGCTAGCTATAGATATAGCTAATGCTAGAATGGAATATTCTATATCGCTAATCTCTGTATCGATTATCTACCTAGCTATATGTCTACTTGTATCCTCTATTTCTATCTATCTAGTAATAAAGTTGAAAGATATGGGGTTGGGAATGCCGTGGTAGAGATACTGTTGGAAGCTATAGATATACATAGATTCTTTAATAAACAACATGTTCTCAAAGGAGTTACTTTAGATGTTAAAGAGGGGGAGACGAAGGTTATAATAGGCCCTTCATCTTGTTAGACAGAAGATAGGTTTCGTATTCCAGCAATTCAATTTGTTTACACATCTTACAGCACTTGAAAATGTTATGATAGGTCTTATAAAAGTTAAGAAGTTGAATAGACAAGAGGCTTTGAGGATAGCAAAAGAAGCTCTTCTATCTGTTGGGATAACAGAGGATCTATGGAATAAGTACCCAGCACAATTATCGGGTGGGCAACAACAGAGAGTTGCAATTGCACGTGCAATCGCTATACAGCCTAGGTTACTACTTCTAGATGAATCTACATCAGCTCTCGATCCTGAGCTAACGGTTGAAGTTCTAAAGGTTCTAGAGAAGCTTTCGAAGAACAGAGTTACGATGATCATAGTAACTCACGAGCTTGGTTTCGCTATAAGGGTTGCAGATGAAGTTATGTTTATGGAGGATGGGAGGATTGTTGAGAGAGGACCCCCTGAGAAAGTTCTTCTAAACCCTGAGAAGGAGAGGACAAGGATATTCGTTTCTAAACTTATGGAGCTATACAGGTTAGAGAGGAATAAGATTCTATGAATATAATAGATGTAGTTATCAATTACGGCTCTGTTATGGTTAATGCTTTCAAATTGACTTTGATATTATCGTTTACATCTTTTCCCCTAGGGTTCCTTGGGGGGGATAGCTTTAATAACGTTGAACCTAACATCGCCTAGGTTTCTAAAAATGTTCTTGAGAATCTTTGTAGAGATTATTCGGGGTACCCCAACGACTGTTCAACTCTTCTTCATATACTACGCTCTTCCGGTACTCGGTATAAAATTGGATCCGTTTACCTCAGCATTACCAGCTTTAAGTATAAACTCTTCTGTATATCAATCAGAATATCTTCGAACAACATTAAACTCTGTACCTAGAACACAGTGGGAAGCATCTCTATCACTAGGGTTTACGAGATTAGGTTCCTGGCTCTATATATTGATGCCTCAGGTGCTGAGGATAGCTATACCAGCTTTAACCAACGAACTTATATATATAACAAAGTTCAGCTCTATAGCTTATTTCGTTACATTGCCAGAGCTAGTCTGCGTATCAGAAGTTATAGGTGCGAAAACTTTTGCCTATACAGAGGTATACATAGTTGTAGCATGTCTCTATATAGCTGTAGCTTTTGTGATAAGCGAATTCATGGAGTATCTGTACAAGAAGCTAAGTATACAAGGTTTAACAATGATGTAGGTACAGTTTTAGATATTCAGCTAGGGTGTCCTACATCATGCATCAGCTAGCTCGAAAATCATCACAGCATCTCGATACATCTATCTAGCTACTGATCAGAGCTTTAAAGTTACCTCTTCTGGTACACATTATACATAGTTTCTTAGGGATAACCATTAAGATTTTAATGTTTTACCTAGGATCATAAAGATGATCCATAATCCTCGCTGAGATGGGGAAAGCGTATGGTTAGCGAAGAGATAGCTATAACTATGTTCATAGTTAGTATAGCGACAGCTGTAACGATGATATTTAGAGGTATAAACATTGCTTTAGCGATGCTCATCGCGTACATTATCTACACCATACCTATACTCGGTGTAAACTCTATAGATACTGTTGTTCAGGTACTCAACGTGACTACGATGAATACGTTATCGTCTCTAGTTTTAGCTATGATGCTAGCTGAACTCTATAGAGAGTTGAAGGTATCAGAAGAAGTTGTTAAAGCTCTTGAAAAAGCGAGCCCTGGTGTTGCATCTATAGCTATTCCGATGCTCATAGGTTTGATACCTATGCCTGGAGGTGCTTATATATCAGCTGTAATGGTTAACCCTATATATGATTCTATAGGTTTAAAACCTGAGGAGAAGACTTTCGTGAACTTCTGGTTTAGACATGTATGGGTATCTATTTGGCCTCTATACCAAGCAATTATATTGTCTAGCGCTATTCTAGGTAAGAGTTTCTCCGAGATTATCAAGTATACATGGGTTATAGCTCTAGCTACAATGGTTACAGGGCTAATTATTTCCTACAAATTGTTGACTAGAGCTAGGTTTGTGCATATTAAGGATGGCTGTAGGTATAGAGATTTAGTGCATATATGGCCTTTCATAGCTTTAGCGTTGCTATCGTTAGCAACACCTATACCTCTACCTATATTGATAATCTTAGTTATAGCATTACTAGTGGCTGTATATAAACCAGGTAGAGATGCTGTTTTCAGAGCTCTGAAGTACTCCCTCAACCTGACGTTCATATTATTCATAGTATTGTCATTGATGTTTAGTAACTCTATAAAGTTATCAGGTTTAGCTGAGATCCTAGCTAAATATCTGCAAAACTTTACAACGTTATCCGTAGTCTTGATACCGTTTACAGTAATTATAGCAACAGGGTTTGAATTCACATTCGTAGCTTTAACATTTCCAATACTAAAACCTTTACTACAAGGATACAACCTCACACTAGCGTTTCTAGGGGGTATCCTAGGCTCTATGTTATCGCCAACACATGCATGTTTAGTACTATCTGCACAATACTTTAGATCACCGTTAAGAAAAGTATATAGGTATACAGTGCCAGCAACTATTCTATCAGCATTAATCACTATAACTATTCTACGGATACTCAACTCGTTAACTATGTAAATGTGAAGACCGAAGTAAAGATATTTGAGTGCTCTTGTACCGCATGTGATATATTGTAGAGCCGCTATCTTTAAAATATTGTTTGTTTTATGATAATGTTGTTGGTATAACGAGATGGAGTTATGGATTATAGTTTTATCGATAAGCTACGGATTTCTTATGCTGTTGGACCCCCTGATCTACACTTACGTTGCGTACCAGCTGAACGTTTCTAGTGTATACCTAGGGCTTTGTAGCGCTATGTGGAGTATTGTATATATAGTTGCGTCGATGTTTCTAGGGTTTCTCGCAGATGAGGGCAAATCTAGAACTCTAACAATATTATCGTTAGTAAGCATATCCTTATCGTTGGTAACAATGTCTACGTTTAACTCTGTAACAGCGTTCATCTCCTACATGTTACACGCTTTCTCTATGGCTTCAGCAAACTTAGCGTTGAATACTGCTGTATTTGATAATATTGATAATTATTACTGGGGTAAGGCGATACTGTTTACAAGAGTTGTTGGAAATGTTGTAAGAGGTTCTATGTTCATAGCTTTAGCTCTCACTAATTTCTTCAACATATCCGTGGTACTACAGATAACTATATTATTGCTATTGATGTCAGCTATATCTATACCATCTATATCGCTTATCTCGGAGAGGAGCATATATAGACTGTATAAAGTAGCTAGAGATATAGGTTCATATGTAAAAGCTTCTACATCCCTTCTCTACATCGATAACCCAAGTATAGCTCAAGATGTATTCCAAAAGATATGGAGTAGACCAGCAAATACAGGATTAAATGCTAGACGAATTGCTGTTATAGCGATGTTTGTTACATGTGTTGGTGATTACGTGTTATCGTTCTTACCGTTTATCATCAAGAACAAGGTTAACCTACAAACGCTATGGATTGCATATGGGGTAACAGCTCTATTTTCAATAGCAGCGCTATACATGTTAAGAGAAGTTGAGTTCAGTAGTAAACCTATAGCTATAGCGTTAATACTACTTAGATCAGCGATACTAATCCTAGGTCTTAACATGGTAAATGATGTAGTACCCCTAACTCTCTACCTTGTAGCAAACTCAACGCTATTCTTGCTTATAGATCTTGTACTCTATAACCTATTCGTATCATCTTCAGCAGGCTACTCAACATCTCTATACTATACATTAAGAGAGTTAGGATCAATCGTGGGCTCGATAATCGGGGGATACCTCTTATCAATAGATTTGAAGATCTATACAGGTGCAGCCTTAGCTATATCAGCCATTCAATTAATATTAGCTTTGTGAATACCTAGAATAAAAATACGTTCTGAATCATATCCTATATAAGTGCTACAGGTTACAAAGGAAAAATTCTTACGGAGGCGTTATCTCCTTAAACTTTTCGATAGCTACTTCTCCACCTATACCCCAGCTCTCCTTAGGAACCTCAACAATTATTACTTCAACAGCGTGCTTAGGGATACCCATTTTCTCGAAGACCTCTGTTATTCCAGAGATAATCCTCTTCTTAGCCTCGGCGGAAACCCCACTCCACATATACACTACAACAACAGGCATCGTTTACACCCCTAGTTACAGAATTTCTTAGGTTAAAAAGTTTAGATCCTTAGAATCAACGTCTACATTTGTAGAAGATAAAGTCTTGTAATTATCTTAGGTTTACCCTCATGCTTATTTAACACTAATCATTTTTATAGGTCTAGATTCAGGTTAGTCCCTAGAGTTAGGAACTATATAGGTGTGGTGATGTGATAAAGGTTGGAGTTGTTGGAGTAGGTGCTATGGGATCGAACCATGCGAGAGTGTTTTTTGAGCTTTCTCAACAGGGTTTGGTTGAGCTTGTAGGAGTTGTAGACATAAACTATGAGAGAGCTCTACAAGTGGCTAAGAAATTCAATACTAAGAGTTTTAGAGATTATAGAGAGTTGGTGGGGAAGGTAGATGCTGTTTCTATAGCTGTTCCAACAAAAGTTCATAAAGTAGTAGCACTGGATTTCATAGAGGCTGGGGTTCATGTTTTAATAGAGAAACCTATAGCTGATAATTCTTTAGATGCTATAGAGATTATTAAAGCTGCTGAGAAGAAGAATGTTATAGTTGCTGTAGGGCATATAGAGAGGTTTAACCCAGCTGTTGTAAAACTTAAGGAAGTTATTGATAGGGGTTTGCTAGGGGAGATAATAACTATGAGCGCTAAAAGGGTAGGACCATTCGCTCCAAGGGTATCAGATGTAAGTGTTTTAATAGATCTAGCTGTTCACGATATAGATGTTATGAGGTATATAACTAGTAGCGAAGTTGTGAAAGTCTATGCTAGAGGAAGGAAGATAAGGGCGGATAGTCTTGCAGAAGATTATGGATTGATAGTGTTGACATTTAATAACGGGGCTGACGGTCTTGTTGAAACAAATAGGTTAACTCCGTACAAGGTTAGGGAGCTGGTTATTGTAGGGACTAAGGGTATAGCCTACCTAAATTATATAGACCAGAGGTTAACTCTATACAATGATGAATGGGTTAGAGAAGCGAAGATAGTTAAAGAGGAACCTCTGAAACTTGAACTCCTAGATTTTATAGAGGCTGTGTCTAGAGGTAGAAAACCTAAGGTAACAGTATACGATGGGTTTATAGCTCTAAAAATAGCTGAAGAAGCTCATAGAAGTATAGAGCTAGGTCAAGCAGTTAACGTAAAGTATGATGTATAGTCGCTGTTTTAGGTGTATCGAGATTAATTGATATGGTGTAGAAATCGGTTATAGCAGGAGTTCTTCACAGTTTTTAATTAAGAAGGGCTCTATGTATCTAGTTGAAAACATTTAGGTGCTATACGTGTATGAGTAGAGATGTTGAAGAGCTTTGGGGTGCAGCTAGAAGCGCTATCGTTCTCTCTATAGGTGATATACTCTACAACTTCTTTCTATTCCTAGGCTATGTAGTTATACAAAGACTTCTGGGACGCGAAGGTTATGGGCTCTATAGTTTAGTACTGTCGATACCCACGATAACCTTATCTTTTATCAGTTTAAGCATAGATACAGCTATTACTAGGTATTTGAAGTTCTACATAGTTAAAGGTTCAGCTAAAGATGTGGAGAAAGTTGTTAAAGCTTCTCTATACATGAAAACTCTTATCGGAATCGGGGCTACAGCTATATGTTTTCTATTTGCAGAACAGTTATCAGTTGTACTGATTAGTAGACCTGATGCCTATAACTATGTTAAGTTTATATCGATTACAGCTATACTCTACAGCCTCTACACATATTTTTTATCAGTATTCGTAGGTTTTGAAAAAGTTTGGATGAACACAATACTGAAGATTATCTACAGTATTAGTAGGTCGATCTCTGTTGTACCTCTTCTACTACTAGGATTTCGAGTTCTAGGAGCTTTAGCTTCATATATACTCAGCCTCTGCATATCAGTGATGATGGGTTTTGTATACTGGTTCTCGTTTATGAAGAAGAATGTTGTTTCTGTTGGGGATGGAGATAGACTACTAGGTTATGGATATATTGTGCGTAACCTTGTGGTATACAGTCTTCCACTACACATATCTACAACAATATCCACGTTGTTATCTATGTATCAGACAATGTTGTTGTCCAGAGTTTTAACAGACATAGAGATTGGTGAGTATAGAGCTGTACTTAATTTACAAACACTGTTAACAGTGGTTACAGGCCCTATATCGTTAGCTCTTCTACCTATGTATACAAAGGTTAACGCTAAAGGGGATAGAGAGGGTTTATCTGAGGTATTCTCCATGAGCAACAGGTATATAGCGCTTGTCATGATACCGTTAACAACAGTTCTCATAACATTCTCTAAAGAAATTATCTACATAGTCTACGGATCAGAGTATGTATCAGCATACGTATATGCATCTCTAATATTCGCCCCAAATCTGCTTGCAGGGTTTGGATCTATAGCTATACCACAGCTATTCAATGCTGTAGGTGAGACAAAACTCAATTTATATACCTCGTTAATCTCAACTACAGTATTTATACCTGTATCTTATGTACTGACGATAGTTCTTAACTACAAATTATGGGGATTCTTAATAGCATCGCTAATAGCTAGTGTAGTTGGGGTTATCATTCAAAATATCTACGTAATCAAGATGTTTAAGAAAGCACTCGATATTAAATCTGTTACACCTGTATACTTATCATCAGCTTTAGCTACAGTACCTGTAATGCTAATCTATGAATTACCTCTACCTAGGCCAATATCTATTACAAGGATTGTCTTAGGCGGGATTGCATATCTACTGATATATGTATCTCTCTGCATCGTTATGAAGGCTTTGGATGAACACGATTTAGAGTTTTTCGAGAAAGCTTTCAGCGGAATACCATTCCTTAACGTATTCATAGAGATGCTACTCATAGTTGCTAGGAAAATCATGAAGTTTGTGAATAGCTTAAGGTTATCTATGTAATATGTATTCCCTAAGCTTATTCATATACTTCTTCCAGCTAAGTTGTTCTCTATAAGTCGAGTGAGGTTTAAACTTTGTTCTTACGTTTTCTATACTTTCACCTATAACCTTAATCTTGTTTACATCGATTTCTCCGTAATTCCACATAGATAGAATATATAGATATCCTACATCTTTCGGATCGAACCCCATAGCATACGTAACTACTACATCAAGATTAACAGGATTCGTAGAAGCAAATATAGTTCCCCATCTCTTAGGTATTCCCGGAACCGGCCCGTTACCCTCCATACCTTCAACACCATCTACAACACCTAGATCAGGCATTAAGTATGTAGCTAGTTTAGCTATAGCGTAGTTTATAGATAGATAACCTCTGTGTATCTCGTACCTCATCCCTTTCCTTATGCTTCCTACAACAACATTTTTTATCGATAAAGTGACCACTACGTAATCATGGGTTTTAGCTCTGCAAACAGATATCCTTACGAAAGATTTATCAAATAGAAGTTTAGATATATACACATCGTAATCATGACCATGCTCATCTATCAGCGAGATTCTTTCGTAATCGTAATCCTCTAAATCTACGAATTCTACAGCATACCTATTCTTAAGCTTGTCATAACCGAAGTTCCTGATAGCAGTCTCCATGGATCCTATAGTAGGTGTTTCAGCTATTAAGATTTCAGAGATATCGAATCTCTTGTAGAGATACTGAAGAACTGCTTCAACTGTTTCAACAGGTGTTAC
>JAJHRF010000038.1 GCA_020832925.1 Desulfurococcaceae archaeon
CCATTCGTATCTCCATATATCTTCGATAAATCTTAGATACTCTTTCCCACCAACCATTTTTACGCTATTAGTATGCCAAAGTATTGTAGCTAGTTCAACACCTTCTATGTAGAGCGATCTTAGCATTTCTACGAGTTTTCTATAGGTTTCTAAAGGGTTTATACCCCAGTATGTAAACATGTATGTATCCATAATTGTTATAGGTATCTCAATAACATCTCCGAAAACTATACACCCGCTGTTCTCTTTTGTGAAAACAGTTTTCGTCTTCATATAACTGCTATCGAATTTTATACCTATGGAGCTTAGCTTAGGTATTATACGTAGATCTATCTTTAGGTAGTGAACCCTTATACTTACTACAGGTTCTGAATAGATTCTCTCTATAGCTATCTTCTCTCTACGTATAGCCTCTAGATCGTCTCCACGATTCGAGTGCAGACCCACTTCCCATCCACTTCTCCTAAGCTCTGAAACAATATCGCTGTACAGCTCTACACCTGTATTATCATCGTATAGAGGTCTGAAGAAGAAAGTAGATTTAACTCCTTGCCTCTGCTCATACTCTATTATCAGGGATATACCGTTGTAGAGATTCTCTCTTAATGTGAAGAACCTAGCTCTATCCCATAGATCGAACCTATGCAATCTATCTAGTACATGTGTATCAGGAGGACCTTTCCTACCCCAATCAACATCGTGTGTAAGTACGAGGAGCATTTATACCGCCTCGCAGAGTTATAAAATTGATGCATGTTGAGAGAGTGTATAGTTATAGCATCTATAGCTTCGAGAAAATCTGTAGCAGTAGCTAGATCTATTAAAGATCTCCTCGGTTTCAAAGTTGTTGGCGTAGCCCATACTCACCACCCCCATATATACTCTAGGTATTTCGATAAAGTTCACCTTATCGAGATCGATAGAGGTAACGTTGAGTGGATCTATACTGTAGCTAGTATAGCTAGAGAGTATAGATGTGTAGCTGTCCTACCTATAGATTTTATAGATTTCTACATGTTCTCGAAGTATAGCTACGTATTCGAAGACCTTGGGATAACCCTTGTATCGCCTAAGCATGAGAGTATTGTGTTGGTATCGGATAGAGTTAAATGCTATGAATATCTAGGAGATGTAGCTGTTTTCCCTAAACAGGTATATGTTGAGAGTAGAGAAGATATAGAGAAAGTCTACGAGTTATCACCACCACTAGTAGTTAAAGATGTAGGAGATGCATCTAACCCTACATTCCATCTAGACTACGCTACAGCTATAGAAGATGTAGAGAGTAGAGCACCTGTTATTGTTCAAGAGTATGTAGAAGGTGTTGCAAGAGGATACTACGTACTATCTTTCAACGGTGTACCGATCCTCGAATTCACGCATCAGAGAATAGTTGAGTACACACCTATAGGAGGTCCTAGTTTATCTGCTCGTGGAATAGTTAGAGATCCTCTACTCATCGATATAGGTAGGAGAATTGTGGAGAAGCTTAGGTGGAGCGGTATACTTATGGTTGAGACAAGGTTTTCCGAAGAGAAAGAGGTTTACTACGTACTTGAGCTAAACCCTAAGTTCTGGGGAAGTATAGATCTACCTGAATCACTTAACTACAGATTCTCAGCACTATTACTTACACTATATCTACACGGTTTAGAGAAAGCCCTGGATCTGAAGAAGAGGTTAGCTGTAGGTAGTGGGGTATTTGTATGGCTTCTCGATAGCTTCAGATATATACCGAAGATTGTTAACGTATGGCTGTACCAGCTAAACTATTTCATTAGAAATCCTCTGAGAAGCGATGTAGATTTAACAGATATCTCTAGAAATATTGTACAGATAGCTACTGCTTTCAAGAGGATTAGAAGAGAGAGGAATCTCTGGAGAAAATACCTAGACTATTCAAAACAACAGCTTAATGTATGGTATGAGAGGTTTAGGAAATACTTTTCAGCAGATAGAAAAGCTCTGGTACTCGATTTCGATGGTGTTATAGTTGATCTACCTGTTAACTGGTCTAAGGTTAGGAAAGAGCTTATAGCTAGAGGTTTCCTATACCCATGGGAATCCATTACAAGAGCTTTAACTAGGTATTGGTATAGAGATAGAGATAGGTATCAAAGGTTATCAGAGCTTATCGAGGTATACGAAGAGAAAGCTATTGATAATGCGGAACCTCTTATAGATCCGGAGATTGTCAGGGATCTATCTAACTATGTAGAGATATGCGTAGCATCTAAACAACCTATGAAAGTTATTGAGAAAACATTGAGTATACTGAAGCTGGATAAAGCTATAGATAAGGTTATGGCGAGGGATAGCGGTGTTGGCCCTATCAAGAAGGATCTGTATAGAGAATGTGTTGAAAAATTAAATGCGAGAAAAGTACTTGTTGTAGATGATAATCTGGAGTACCTAGTCGATGCTTATAGACAAGGCTACGTACCTATGATGGCGACGAACAGGCTTTACCTTATAGCTAGAAGCTATAGATTAGGTATACCCGGGGATAAACCTAGCAGAATCCTCGATACAATTCGTAAATACATCAAGATATACATGAAACAAGGTTAGAGTAGTTAAGATGTTGAGGAAGCGATAGACTTAATTAAGTTCTTAACAAAACTACTGTTCTCGATACTGTATGGAGATCGAATGCGATGAATACTCTAGATCTCATCCATACAGAGTTTGTAGAGATTACTGTGCAGAGAAATCTCTTGATGAGAATAGCTACAGGGTTTGCATTGGTGAGTGTGTTAAAGAGATTGAAAAAAGATGTCGATAACTATACCTAGAACAATGCTATTCTACGTTTTTACATCTGCTTGTTCTAGTAAGAATCTGTAGACAGTTCCCCATATCTTACCGTCTCTTCTCATCTTATTCTCGAAATTGTTTATACCCATCCACATCTCTAAAGCTTCTAGAGTTTCGTTGTTTAAAACACCTGTAACCTCTCCTCTGTAGAACCCGAGTTTCTTTAGAGCTAACTGGATATTGTATGCAACATCTTTAAGATCGTAAACATCTGATGGATCTTCTCTCTCGAGTATCGTTATCTCCCATATCTTGAACAACCTTATAAGTTCGTTAACAGGGTCTGGATGATCATCAACTCTAAGGTCTACGTATTTATCTACACCTTCTAGACACCCACCGTAGCCTCCACAAGGTCTTACAACTATTATAGCAGCACTCTGTTTACCTCTCTTATCTCCACCAGCTTGATCACCAGCTTTAAGAGCTGTCAACAATTTATCTACAAGTTCTCCTTTAGTTGTTTCGAAAGCTTTAGCCATAGCTTCTAGAACTTCTTCACCTACAAGTATATTCCCTTGTACAGCATATCCATCGCCTACTATGTGGCCTGCGTAAGGTATACACTTACCACCTGTATATACGTACGCCTCTCCTTTAGCATCTACAACACCTATCTGCCTATACTCTTTCTTCTCATCACTAGCTAGAACAACTTCAACAGCTTTCCTAGGGTTATACCTATTCTCTAAAAGGTACAGGATCAGAGGACCGAACTTAACATTTGCCCAAGACTGTGTTGCTACTGCTCCAACACCTACCTTAACCCATGGAACAATAGATCCAGCAGCTATAAATTTCGAAGCAACTGCAACACCTATATCACCTCTATCTCTATCAACAGCAACTATAGAGTACGTCATGTAGATCACCTAAGGTTATACACATAGGTACAGCTTAAAATAGCTTCATCTATTATATACCTAGTGATAGATGTAGTGAAGTATTAAAGCTAACGATATTAAAAACGATACTAACCATAGAAAGATGTTTCTCCGTATAGCTTTGTAACCGTCGAGAGGTGGTATAGGGAGTAGATTGAAGAAAGCTAAGATAGTGTTGATATAGCCTACTATGTAGATATAGTCTATACGTGTATAGGTATAGATAGCTGTGCTTATCAACGCTATAACTATGTTAGCTAACGGACCTGCTAAAGATATGAAGAGATCTGCTCTAGGGCTATACCAAGGAAGGTATACTTCGACATCTCCAGGAGCAGCGAAAACAACAGAACCTCTACTAGCTATAGATATCACTAACGCTAGTAGTAAACCTAGATACCAAGCTCTATACCTAGAATATGCACCAAATCTTCTAGCTGTAAACCTATGAGCTAGTTCATGGAATAAGAACCCTATACCTATAGCAATGAAAACAGCTAGAGCATAGCTATAGAGTTTATCGATAAGGTATCTCCAAGAAAAAGCTATCCCTAGAACAGCTATAGATAAAAAGAAATCTCTTAACTCTCTATACCTATCACCGATCTCGAAACCCCAGTAAACCATAAAATACTCCTCATACTAATCTATTTAATCTATTTATTTCAACTGAACAGCTTGAACTATGCTTGAACTATATATACCTATTGCTCAATTAGCTCAGGTGATGTAAGGAATTTTGAATAAAGATTAGGATAAAGAGGATTAGGAGATATAAAATGATATTAAGATGTTATTAGCAAAAAGTTGGAATAGAATAATGGGAAGCAAGTATTAGGGACTAGGATAGTAATTACGAAGTACCTGTAAAGTCATTAATTAGATATATCTTGATATCGAGGTACCTCAGTTTATGATAAAGTTGTGGGATGCTAGGATTATGGTATTGATCTGTATAGCGTATCTATTTCTTTAAATATTTCCTCTAATACCAAGTAACATTTCTTAAATATTTCTATTAGTTTCTTGTATATAACAACTTCAGTATCTGAAGGTGTGAAGATTTGTTGTGGTTTATTCACATTTTTAGCTTCTCTTAAGTTGCTATATATTTTTAATGCATATGCTGCTGTTATAGCTGCTCCTAGTGCTGCTACTTCTTCTCTATACTTTAGTACAGACACTTTTTTATTATATATGCTAGCTATTATTTTTGGCCATAGAGTACTTCTAGAACCTCCACCAACGAGAGATACAGGTTCTTTAATATCCACATTATTTTCTTGAAAACTGGCCATTATAAGGCCTAGGTTTAATGCTACACCTTCTAAAACTGCTCTAGCAATCTCATTTCTACTATGGCTAAGCGTTAACCCTATCAAAACTCCGCGTGCGTAAGGTGACCACCAAGGAGCTCTTTCGCCCATGAGGTAAGGTAGGAAGAGTAAACCTTTCGCACCTATAGGCGATTTCTCTGCTTCTCTATCAATTAATTCGTATGGTGATATATCTACAAAACTTGATACGAATCTCTCTAAAAGGAAAATGTTGTCCCGGAACCACTTAAGAGATGCACCAGCTGATTGCATTGTCCCGATAGGTGCGTAAATTGAGGGATCTACATACACCATGTTGAACAATCTCATGGATTTATCTATCAGAGGTTCTCTAGAGAGTACCGAGATCCATGCAGAAGCACCTAGATATGTATAGCAATCGCTGATATTGGTAGCAGCAGCACCTACAGCTGTACAGATACCATCTCCACAACCCAAAACTACGACAGGTCTATGAGGAAACCCTAGTTTATGAGCTATATCACTACTTATTTCACCGATAACTGTTGCAGAAGGTTTTATTTGGGGGAGTTTATCGAGATCAATACCAATTTCATTCAAAATATTTGAAGCCCATGTCTTCTTATGTATATCGAGCATACCTGTAAGTGATGCATCTGAGAAATCTGTTTGGAACATACCTGTAAGTTTAGCTACTACATAATCTTTAGGTTGTAGGAATAGGTATGCTCTATTATATATATTCGGTTCATTCCTCTTTAACCACAGGATTTTCGCGATAGGGTATGTAGGGCTTAACCTATTACCTGTTACTCTATAGAATTCGTAATCGCTAAAGATATTCCTAACAAACTCTACCTCATCAACACTCCTCTGGTCCATCCATATAATAGCGTTTCTCAACGCATTCCCATCTCTATCAACAGGTAGACATGCCATCATCTGACCACTAAAACTTATAGCCTCAACATCTCCAGGATTCACAGTTTTCAGTAACCTTCTTGTCGATTCTATGAAAGCATTCCACCAATCATCTGGTCTCTGTTCAGCCCATAAAGGATTTGGATAAAGTGTTGGATACTCAATAATAGTAGAAGCTACTATCTCTTGTTTATCTACATCGAATAATACAGCTTTATCTCCTGTTGTCCCAATATCGTGTACAAGTATGTATCTACCCATAGCTATCCACAAGAATCTTTCTCCATATATCGTTCATCTGAGATATTATCTTACTAGATATAGCTGACTCTGCAATGTTTTTAAAAAGTGTGTATTTAATAGTTGCACAATCGGCACCAGCTTTAAAAGCTTCGATAAACTGTATAGGTGTTCTAATACTAGCCGCTAATATCATGGTCTTAACCTTATGAATTCTATAGATCTCGGCTAACTGTTTAACAATATCTAAACCGTTGTAACCATATTCATCGATTCTCGATATAAATGGCGCAACATAGTCAACACCAAGCATCGCCACTACAATACCTTGTACAACATTTGTTATAGCTGTAGCTGTTACCCTTACCCCAGATTCCTTCAGAATCCTCATAGCTTTCACACCTTCGTTATGCGTAGGAATTTTAATAACTACTTTCTTAGGCTCTATATCATAGATTACGAGAGCATTCTTTACATATTCATCGCAATTTCTACCAGGTACTTGAACATGGAACTCGTTACCTACGTAGGGGATAAGTTCTTCAACTAAGTTTTTTAGAGATATCTTCGTATCGCTATTGAATAGAAATGGATTTGATGTAACACCATATATAAACCCACTTCCAATAGCTTCAACAATCTCATCCTTTATAATACTATCTATATAGAGTCTCAACTGCTACACCTAAGAGATTTAATCCGCAGAAAAAATAAAATGTGATGATATTAGAGATGTAATTTAAAAATAAATTGAGTTTAGCTATGGTTAGCTATACACATGCGTAGCTATAGTATCCAGGTGCATGGAGTTGTGGTTTATCTGGTGTAAGTTGTTGTGCTAATGCTATAAGTTCTGTTGGTGGTATTCTGAAGTAGTCTAGCATCATTGAGTATGTGGCATTGCATGGGAATACTTTATATGTTGGTGTATTGATTACAGCTTTCTCTGGTAGCTTCAGGATGCCTGTAACCATGTAGTATCCTGACCAAACAGCCCACCAACCCATTGTGTATGGGTGTTGTTGTATAGATAGTATTACCTGTCCTTTAGCTATCATATCAACCCATTCAGGTACTTGAGCATCGAACCCTAGTACGTATATATCTACACCTGGCTGTATTTTGTTGTCTAGCAACGCTCTCACTACAGCCATTGCCTGGAGTAGGTTTGTTGCGAAGTAAGCTGTAACAGTTTTACCGTACTTCGGTACAATTGCGCTTGCTTTCGCATAGCATTCTGGTAGTAGATCAGGATCTACCTGTACTTCCTCAAGAACCTGGGCTTCTCCACGCTCTATGTAAGGCTTTAGAGCGTCCATGAACCCTTCATATCTTAGATAAGATGTTGGTATACCTGGCAAACCTCTAAATATTATTATTTTCCAAGGCTTTGGAATACCTTTAGTTTCTAACCATTTCAAGAAAGCTTCTGCTTCTATACGTGCAGCCCATCTATTATCAGTACCTAGATATAGATCTCTAGCAGTTTGATCTGGGAAATCTCTATCAACTAGTATCACTTTAGCACCTGTTTGCCTAAGCTGCTTAGTTACATCTTGAACAGCATCGGAAATAGGGCCTACAACAGCTATATCAGGTCTTAACGTAATTGCTTGCTGAAGCTGTGAAATCTGTGCATCAAGACTTGTTGCATCGAATCTTCTATATTCAACATCAACACCAAGCAATCTTAATGCTTTAACAGCATCTTCAACACCTTGAGCTAATATATCCCACCAAGGATTAGCAGGTGCAGGATCGAAGAAGAATACAGTTACCTTCCTAGGAGCAGGACCAGCTCCAACAGTCACTGTTCTTTCTAATGTTACTGTTCTTTCTACTGTTATTGTTGCTCCTGGTGCTCCTGGTGCTGTAACAGTAACAATACTTAGTGTAGGTATTGTTATAGGCATAGTAACAGTAGTTACACTAGGAACTCTAGGGATAGTAGCTATAAGAGCTATAGATACTATAGACAACACAATCAACACAACCAACAAATACACAACAGATCTAGACATAGGCATAGACATTAACTTCACCTACTTCAATACTGTGAAGTACAGGAACTAGTATTTAAATTTTCATGAGAACGTTCTCGAGTTTTCTGTCTATTCGTAGTGGTGATATAAGTATTTATACCTTACGAATATGCTAGTAATTCTGAGGAAGTTGATTAGGTGTTTTAATTGCAAAGTAGTTTAGCAGTGTTAGCTGAAAATATTGTGAAGAGGTTTCCAGGCGTAGTTGCTGTAAATAATGTTACATTTGATTTAAGGTACGGTGAAATTCACGGATTATTAGGGCAGAATGGTGCTGGTAAATCAACGCTTTTAAAAGTTGTGTACGGTGTTCATAAACCTGATCATGGCAATATATATGTTGATAATAGGAAAGTGTTTATAAAAAGTCCTCGTGATGCTAGGAAACTCGGTATAGCTCTTGTACATCAAGAGATAGCTGTTCTACCGCATCTAACTGTTTTAGAGAATATAGCTTTACTAGGGTTTTCATGGGGCAACCTTATCTCAAAATTTGATAGAAGCGAGTTTAAGAATTATATCGATAAGATTATGTCTAGATTTGGAATAGATCTTGAGTTTAACGAAAAGGTAAGGAATCTTAGTTCTGCTGAAAAAATGCTTGTACAAATTGTAGCAGCTCTAAGTATAAATGCTAAAATATTATTGCTAGACGAGCCTACGAGTCCTCTGTCTCTTCATGAAGTTGAGAAGCTGTTTGATGTACTGAAACAGCTTAAGAAAGAAGGCTTAGCTATAACGTTTGTAACTCATAGAGTAAACGAAGCTTTAGATATATGTGATAGAATAACTATACTAAGGAATGGAGAGAAAGTAGCAACAGTTGAAAGTAAGGATATTGATGCCCATACATTAATAAAACTAATGCTGGGGAGAGAACCGGAAGAGTTGTATAGAGTTAGAGTTGATAAAGATATTGAAACTATCTTCAGTAGATACTTAGGCGAAGTACCTTTAATCGAGTTAAAGAATATTTCTACACAACCTCAAACAGCAGCTGAAGTACCGTTGAAGAATATTAATCTTAAGATTTATCGAGGCGAAGTTGTTGCTGTATTCGGCTTCATTGGTGCAGGTAAAACAGAGTTAGGTAAAACATTGATAGGTTTGACAAAAGTATCACATGGAGATATCCTTTATATGGGTAAGAAGATCAAGATAAAAAGCCCTGTAGAAGCTATTAAACACGGTATCTTCTATCTTCCTGAAGATAGGAGGGTAGAGGGTTTAATACCTCATTTCACAGTTACTGCAAATATGGATATATCGTCTCTAGATATTGTAAAGAAGTTTGGCATATTTATAGATAGTTTGAAGGAGTTAAACATATCTTTAGATATGATAAAGAAGTTGAATGTTGTAACATCATCGCCTTACGCTAAGATAACTCAGCTAAGTGGAGGTAATCAACAGAAAGTTCTTGTTGCTAGAGCTATGCTTACGAATGCGAAACTCGTAATATTCGATGAACCTACAGTTGGTATAGATGTTGCTACTAAAGCTGAGATCAGGAGATTGATATATAGGTATGCTAGAGAAAGAGGTGTTTCATCTCTAGTACTGACCAGCGATGTTGATGAAGCTTTAGGTTTAGCTGATAGGATATACGTTATGAGAGATGGGAAGATCATTCGCGAATATATCAATAAGAATTTAGATAGAGACGAAATACTTAAAAACCTAGCTTAACATGAACATCATTATGGTGTAACTTAATGGTGTTGAGGATCCTGAATAACGCATTAACAAAGTTTAAGTATTTCTATACATACTACGAACTATCTAGAGCTCTTATACCATTGATAATCTTGATACTAGTATCCATAGCTATGTCTCCTCGTTATTTCCTAAACCCTGTAAACATCAAAGTCGTCTTAATGCAGATAACACCGTTAACACTAATCGCTACTGGCGAAATGTTGATCATATTAATGGGTAGCATAGATTTGAGCCCAGGTTCAGCTCAAGCAGCTACAGCGATGATCGCAGCTATATTGACAAGAACTACAAACAATCTATTACTTGCAATTCTAGTAGCTGTAGCTCTTGGAACACTCATCGGCGTTATCAATGGTGTACTTGTTTCTAAACTTAGGATATACTCATTCGTAGCAACACTAGCATCGTTAGTTATATGGAGATCCTTCGTCATAATTGTATCAGGGGGTAAACTTATCTACGGTCTTACACAATACTCTGTGTTTACCCAGGACTTCGGTACCTATATCCCTATAGGCTTCGTTTTAACAGTATTCATAGTGATATTGATATACGTACTGTTAACTAAAACAGTTATTGGTAGATATCTATATGGTATAGGGAGTAATGAAGATGCGGTTAGACTTGCAGGTGTAAGAGCCGATTTCGTAAAATTCCTCGCATTCACTATAGCTGGCACACTATACGGTTTAGGAGGGGTAATGCTTATAGCTATGGGGGGTTTTGCTGTAGATCCGTGGAGTGCTAGAGGAAACGAACTTAATGCTATAGCTTCCTGTGTTCTAGGAGGAATTATGTTAACAGGTGGAAGTGGTCATCCACTTGGAGGTTTACTCGGAGCATCTATGTTAACAATACTTACAAATATCCTCGTACTACTAGGTGTAACCGAGATCGCAGTTCAACAAACTGTTGTAGGGATAGTTTTAATAGGTGCTGCAACTGCTTTAACTAGAGGTCTTAGATATGTTAAATAAATCACGTTACATAAAATACGTTTTCTTAAATACTCTTCTATATCATTAGGATATTCTAAAACAATAAAAGATATCGATGTAATTCTAAAGAAGTTGTTGACAAAGTTTAGATCTTAGAAAAACGGTATGCAGTTAGATCGATATTGTTGATTGTCAATAGTTTAACGTAGTTATGATTGTATGTATTCGGGTATTACGTACGGTCCTTCAGGTATAGCTACAATCCTATTGCATTCTGTTAATCTGCAGGCTATTTCTAGAGCTTCTTCAGGTGTCGATGCCGGGACAAGGTTCATCTCCTCTAATACGCTATGCTTGATATTCTTTGTAACAACTATAACCTTGTTCTTAAGCAGAACTTGTTCGAGTTTCTGTACCTCCCACTGATCTCTTAAAGGTTCGTTTCTAGCTATATACTCTAAAATCTTCTTAGGGTCTTTATCGAGTGAAGCTATTTCTCTGAAAGATTCGTGTCCAACACCATCTCTACACTCAGCTAAAGTTATAACTACTCCACCTGGTTTTGCAACTCTTGAACCTGTACACATACCTTTAACAGCTTGGTATAGATCTCTATCAAGTGGATAACCTCCGTTTGTAACCACCACGATATCTCCAAGGTATGGAACGGAAACCCTTGCATATCTATCGTATACCTCAACACCTACTCTATGAGCTTTGTAGGGATCTCCAGCTACAACATCTACAACTCTCTTCCTCTTATCCAGGATCACATGTAAAATGAATCGGTAGTTCTTAACCATTTTAGAAGCTTCAACCATATCCTCGTGAACAGGGTTGCCATCGAGAATACCGTAGTCTGCTTTCGGATGTGCAATCATTTTGTATCCATGGTTTTGATAAACAGTTTTTGTTGCTGTAACACCTGGTAATATAAGTTTCCTACCCCCGCTATACCCAGCGAAGAAATGGGGTTCTATAAGCCCTAAACCTATAACAAGATCGCTAGAAACGATATGTTTATTTATATATACCTCTGTACCGTAAGATGTTCTTCCTAGAAATACGTGGTTCTCTACATCGTCTGAGTTATGCGATAGAACTGTATAGTTCTTAACGATATCGTTCTCCAGCAACTCAACAAGTTCTTCATGTGTATGAGGTTTATGTAGACCTGTTGCAACAACTATAACTATATCATCATTACCCAGCCCTAAGCTATGGAGCTTAGGTAGAAGAGCTTTGAGTAGTAGTTTGTTCGGTGTTGCACGTGTTTTATCTGTGACAAGAATTGTAACAGGTCTAACTCCTGTATGGACTAGGTGTTCTAGAGGTTCTGAGTTTATAGGGTTGTTAAGAGCTTTTAAAATGAGTTCGAAAGCTTTCTCATCTTCAACACCTTTAGGTAGCTTAGACTCTACAACAAATGTCTTCTCTTCTGGGAGATCTAGTGTTACGTAATCTTTTCCGTAGGGGAACTTGATTAACATGGTTTCCAGCTCTCTAATCTTCTGGTAGAACTTTATCAGGGTTTAGAATATTGTTAGGGTCTAGAACATACTTCAACATCTTCATAGTTTTCACCCATGTATTGCCAAGAAGTTTCCTTACATACCTCTTCCTCGTATAGCCAATACCGTGCTCACCTGTGATAGTTCCACCTAGCTGGATAGCTATATCGTATATCTCGTCTCTTATCTTCTCCAAGGTATCCTGGGTAAAGTTGGGGTAGTTGAGGATATGTATATGCACATTACCATCGCCTACATGTCCGTAGGTAGGTAGCCATATCCTGTACTTCTCCTCGATCTTGTTAACCATCTCTATAAATCTATCGATAACACCTATAGGAACTGTTGTATCGAGGATATCGAAAGTACTAGATTTCAATGCTGAGTATATCTCGCTCCTAATCTTCAAAACATTCTTTTGCTCATCTTCTCTCTGGAATACAAATGGCTCTAAACCTCCTTCCTCTCTAGCTACTCTATCTATAAGCTCTAACTCCACTAGAACTGTTTCCTCCACAGGTTCTGCTAAAACTATCATTATGTAGTACTGACCTATATCTATAGGCCATGAAACCCTTAGATACTTAGCCGAAGTCTCTATAACCTGTCTATCGAAATACTCTATAGCTAGAGGTATAAGCCCTGTGGAAAGGATTTTCCTAGCAGTTCTAAAAGCAGATGACCTGCTATTGAAAGGTATTACAGCTGTAGCTGTATACCTCCACTTCGGGTATAGTCTTAGATAAGCTTTAACTATTACCCCTAGAATACCTTCAGACCCTATGAATAGATGAGCAAGATTGTAACCCATATTATTCTTGATAGTTTTCCCACCAAGCTTAAGAATATCACCTGTAGGTAGAACAACTTCAAGCCCTAGAACATAGTTCCTCATAACACCTGTTCTAACAGCTCTCGAACCACCTGCATTACAAGCTATTAAACCTCCTATATAAGCTCCTTCATCACCTGGATGAGCTGGGAACATCAATCCATGTTTCTCAGCTTCCTCGATAAGCTTGCCGAGGGTAACCCCTGCCTCAACCTCGGCAACCATACTCTCGACATCTATATAGATACGGTCCAATCTCTCTAAAGATAAAACGATACCAGGTTTCGTAGGTACAGCTCCTCCAACAAGGCTTGTCCCACCACCTCTAGGGTAAACAGGTACTCTATACTTATTAGCAATCTTAATAACGTTCGCAACCTCATCTATAGAACCAGGTTTAACAACGATAATCTCTCTAGATGCAGAAGGTCTAACAGGAGGAGCTGTTTCATCATATAGATACCTCTCGATAGCAACTAGATCCTCTACAACCCATTTATCCCCAACAACACTCTTAAGCTCATCTATAAACTGTCTAGGTAAAACCATACCGAAGACCTAGAAGATACTGCTAGCTATAGCTAAAAATCTTATCTCTAAACGATGTAAGTACTGTACCGGTTATCTAAAGGGGTTGTCTGTAAAGAGAGGTTAAAGGTTTTCAGAAGTCTACTTATGATCGATTTTAACAACTAAACTACTTCAACATCTCTATACCTCCCAGCCATGATATAAAGTACTGATATGAAGAGAGCTACTGTTGTAGCTGATAACAGTACAGCAGTTAATGAAACGTTGTAAAGGTTGTAGATAGCAAATGGTTTATATATCAGTATCCTCCTCGAATCTCCTAACGAAGGTAACTCGCTCACTATATCCTCTAAACTACTTGGCAAAACTTTTGTGAAGTTATAGTCTGCACCAACAAAGTCTTGACCACATATCTCACTCATCATGACCCAACTCCATAAACATGTTTTAACGTATTTGAGGTAGACTATGTAGTACCCTTCTAGACTCGTCAACACAATGATAGCTGAGGTTACTACTAGCAAAAGCAGTACTGTAGCAGCGAACACTATCACACCTCTTGCTACAGATCCTAGAGATCCTTCAGCAACATCTTCTATCTGTGGAGAGATACCTCTGTACCTCCCTTTAGCGATACCTTCCCTTAGCTCCTTAATCCTCCTCCTATCGGCTAGAAAATACGTTAGTACTAACCCTGTGAAGAACCCTCCTAAATGTGCCCATACCGCTATAAACGGGGAGATCAATACGTAGAGGAATTGGAGTAAAACCCAGAACACAAGATAGATACTAGCTCTTACCTTAAAACATTTATACACATATCTATAGCCTACACATTTACACATTGCTGAACCTGGGTAAAGAAGAACATAACCTCCTATCAACCCACTTATAGCTGCTGAAGCTCCGACCATCGGTATATGTGCACCTCCTAAATCGAAAGCGAGCATTATAAGCGCTTGGGTATAAGCTCCTACAATACCTGATACAAAATATACTATGAGGTACCTTAGCCTACCTAAAGTAATCTCAATATTGTCACCAACTATATACAGGAAAAACATATTGCCTAAGAGGTGGAGAAAGTTCGCATGCGAAAACATGGAGAATATTATCCCTAAGAAACATCCTCCAGTAGCTATACATACAGCTGATGGATAGGTTTTGTATGCGAATTCGTCAGTAATGAAGAATATCCCACCTGTGAATAAAGCTACAAGGATATTCAAAACTATTACAAGCTTTGTAAGCCAATAACTACCAATAGGAGAAGTATCCTGAAATTCGCATAGAGTAGCTCTTAAAGGATCTACAACACCTCTAAAATACTTCTCTTCTTCATCACTATGTGTAAGTTCTTCGCGTAATTCTCCGAACTCAGAATTATGTTCTTCAACTTTGCTAGAGAAAAAGGTAAGGTTCTTCATATGCAGGATAATCTATGTCTTTCTGAAGTACAGGGATCTTCTCCTCATGATATTCCTTATCCAAAGACATAGTTCGAAACCTGTAACTCTTCAAGATCTTTAGCTTTAGTTGAAGTACTGAGTTCTCTGCTTCTATAAGTTCTAGATCTAGGTATAGTGTATCTAGAGGTTTTCTCTATGTTGTTAACATATCTTTCTTTACCTCCGAGATCTTCTTGATAGCTTTCTCTACGATTTCATACATATTGCCTACTATTAGTAAGTCGCTGTATTTAGATATAGGGGCTGTTTCATCGATATTTATAGCTATAACGTATTCGGAATCCTTCATACCAGCTATATGTTGTGGTGCTCCAGATATACCGCAGGCTATGT
>JAJHRF010000085.1 GCA_020832925.1 Desulfurococcaceae archaeon
GAAACTAGTAAAAGACTTGATAGAAAATCTTTGGAGAATATTGTTAGAAAACTTGCTTATAGAGCTAATATAGAGCCTACTATTGCTCAACCAATAGTTGAAGGTATTATCAAACCCGAGGGTTATAGAGTACACATAGTTCTAGATGTTGTCTCTACCTATGGTCATAGCTTTACTATAAGAAAGTTTAGAGAAGAACCATTCACAATTATAGAGCTTATCAATAAGAAGATGCTTGATCCAGGTGTAGCTGCTCTTCTATGGATTGCAGCTGAGAATAAACAAGGAATAGTATTCTACGGACCTACAGGTTCGGGGAAAACAACTCTTCTCAACGCAGTAGCTATGCTACTACCTTCCGAGATGAAGATTGTTACTGCTGAAGATACACAGGAGATCAGACTTCCATTCCACAAAAACTGGGTATCCATGGTTACAAGACTTAGCAACGATCCAGCTGTACAGAGTGTAACTCTTCAAACTCAGGTAGAATCCGCTATGAGGCAGAGACCCGATGTTCTGATCCTCGGCGAGATTAGGTCTAGAGAAAGCTACAGCTTTTTCCAAGCAGTATCGACAGGTCATGGAGGTATGACCACGATCCACGCAGAGAACGTAGCGTCTCTCATAAGGAGAATACTATCGCCCCCTATGAACGTCCCTCCATCGCTTCTAGCTACAGCAAAGCTATTGGTACAGGTTCAGAGACTTCTACTCAACAACTCTGTAGCTAGGAAAGTTACTTATATCCATGAGATAGAGGGTTACAACCCTGTAGAGAATAGGTTAAGTATTAAACTTTTGTGTAAATGGAGAAGAGAAGATGATACCTGGTTATTCAATTTAAGGAATAGCAAGATGTTGAACGATATAGCATCTCTACTACTAACAAGTTATGAAGATGTGTTAGAAGATTTGAGGAGAAGAGCAACTGTACTGCTATACGCAGTTAGTAGAAATCTTGATATACTCCGGCTCCATACACTAGTTAGGAGGTATAGAAGAGAACCTGAAGCTGTTTATAGAGAGGCTGTAGAGTTTGTTAAAGAACCTTACGAATTCAAAGTACTTGAAGAGGTTGAGAATCTATATTTCTAAAACTATAGAAATAGCTTCTACACCTATAAAAATCGTCTTCAGGAGCTATACCTCCTCGGTAAAAGATTTCGATATCTATATAATAGGCTCTGGTATCTCTACAAGCTACGATAAGTATTTAGAGAATTTATCGCGAATAATTCTCGTAATACTCATAACTTCCTCTGCAACACTGTACACTGTTTTATCTAGACTAGTACCACCCCCTATATCGATTGTTATAGCTATAGCATTCTCTCTTCTCGTGGTTCTACCTCTATCCATGGGGTTAGCGATATATATCCCTGTTGTAATGTATAGGAATAGAGGTGATGTTGTAGAGTCTAAAGCTATAGAGCTTCTCAAAGCATTCTCGTTGCTAGTTGCATCAGGTCAAACAATTCATAGAGTTCTCGAGATGATACCGAAAGTCCTGGGTAGAGACTACAAGTTCTTCTCTATAGAGATAGATCTAGCGGTATCCCTCATAAGGGTTGGGGTACCTATAGCAGATGTTTTTAGAACTGTTGCAAAGGTAACACCATCTCCAACACTTCGAGAACTATTCCTATCCCTATCATCGATAGCAAGTATAGGTGGGAACATTGCACAGGTTATCTGGAGTCTTACGGAGATGTATGTAACTAGGTACAGTATAAGGATTGAGAGAGCTACAGATTCTCTTAACATCTATATGGAGATATACGTAGCTGCTGCCTTGCTAATACCGTCTCTTGTAGGATCTATAGCTGCTTTAGCGTTGATAGTTCCGATAATGGGTATATCTTTCGAAGCTCTTCTAGTACTAACAACATTGATAGTTGTACCTATAGCTTCTATAGCTATAGTTGTTCTAGCAGATGTTATAGTTTCTAGGGTGAGACCATGAAGATCAGTTACAGAGATATAGTGTTAGCATGTACAGCAGTGGTGCTCCTAGGTATTGCTACTCCCTTAGTAGCTCTACCTCTAGCTACAAATGTTCTAGGTTTAGCATGGTTCAAAGGTTTAAAGGGGGTTATAGTTAATGTTAAAGGCAATGTTATACCTGTTCTAGTTTTTCAAACACCTGATTCCTATACTGTAATAGGCTTCATAATATCGTCTATCTTCTTAGCTCTCTATATAATCTTTAGGGAGAGTATTATTGTAAAAACTTTGTTTAGGAAACAGCTTACCGAGGTAATAGCTATTCTAAGTTCTTACGTAAGAACTGGGATACCTATGGTACTTGCTTTAGAGAGAACTTCGGAAGTTGTTGAAGATCCTATGCGTGAACATCTCTACAGATTTGCGAAACTCCTTAGATTAGGTTACGATCCTTTCGAAGTTTTTGACGAAGTTTTCGTGGATGCTCCTAGAGAGGTAAAGGTGGTGCTTTCAGCATTACCTGTAGCTGTTGTTAGTGGTGGTAGAGTTGCTGAGGTACTGATACAAGCAGAGAAATTCTCTTTCCAATTAACAAGACTTGAAGATTTGAGAAAAGCTAGATTAGAAGGTTATAAAGGTATTCTATTGCTAGCAGTTCTAGCTTATATCACAACAGCTGTAGTCATAAACATCCTGATGGCTTATCTAATAAAACTAGGTACAGCTTCACCAATACTTAGAAGCTCTATAGATCTTAACTACAGCTTCTCTCTATACTATATCTCAGCATTGATAATATCGATAGTATCGTCTATAGCTGTAAGCAGAGTTGTCTACGGAGAAACACTCTACGCATTCAAATATTCAGCAATACTAATAGCATTAACATCGATAATCTTCGCAATAGCGTTAGCAACAATATAGAACAGATATGAATAGATACCCGAAACCCTAGCTACACCATAGCAATACTGAAAAACTCAAGTTTAACCACTATACTTATAGAGTGATAAACAACAGCATACACAGCTAAACCTCCTCTTCTAACACTGTTTACAGATTCATCACTTAAACAATAGTAAACAGCGCCACTCTCTACATCATATACATAACGCTTCTTAATAACTATTGCAAACCTTTTTACGTAATCTTCTTAGCTAGATTTACCAAAGCCTACTAAGAGTATAGCTGAGATTGATGGAAGCATAACGTTTGTCAGAAATCTTAAGCAACTACCTGCTCAAAATCTTTATAAACACTGTGTATCTGTACAACCTTGTTGTTATTGATACTGCATCCTCTCTCGTTACTAAGCAGTGCATCGCTATACTAAGTCGATACACTTTTTATGTAGTAGCTATTGCTGGAAACTCGAGATGTGTAAAGAGGTTGGATCTACAGATATCTTTAAGTATCTTGAGTTTGTTAAGAAGTTCTTGGTTAAGGGTAGAAAGCTAATAGATA
>JAJHRF010000005.1 GCA_020832925.1 Desulfurococcaceae archaeon
TCAGGTAACCCTAGTTTAGTCAAGATGCTCTTCAACTTCTTCTCCTGCTCACTTCTAATCCTTAACTCCTCTAACCTCCTAAGCATCTCCCCAAGCCTTCTCCTATACTCAGTAATTAAATCATCTACACTTTTTATGATTTCGTTCAAATTAGCAAACTCTTTAACTATAGTAGACAAGACGTTTCACCAAACTTATACCTGTAGAGCAGAGATAAAAATATTTTGCTGGTACAACTCCTTTACCGCGATACTGTACAACAATGTGTTTAGCTAGAGCTGTTCTCTATAAAACCATAAATACTTTTATATACTCTTACCAAGAATAGTGTAGAGTTAAACTAGGTGTTGAAAATTATGTTTCTAGGTAGTGGAACATTTATAGAGATTGTTGAAGCAAGGGTAAAAACATTACAACGTATCCTAAAAGACTATATAGATAAGAAGTTTACAGGCTACGTAATTTTTAGGAACGATGTTAGAGGTATATATGTATCCATAGCTTTGATCAAAGGGTATTTAGCTGCATGTAGATCTGTTGATGAAGGGTCTGTTTATGAAGGTATAGAATGTTGTAGAACTGCTATGAAATACTTAAACTTCCCTGAAGGCGTTGTTGAAGTATACGATACCTCATTCGAGACTATCGAGCTCGACATGGTCTTGTTTCCACTCTCTAGAGTAGAACGAGAAAATCCTCTATCAATTACTTTAGGAGCTAAGGTAGGGGTACCTAGAGAAGAAGTGACGATACCGCCTCCAGCACCCCAGATACCTACACCTCCAGTAACTCTTACAGCACCAGCTCCACAACCTCTACCAGTTGAAGAAGTTAAGCCTTCAACACCAGTTACACCGCCAAAGGAGGAAGTCGTAACGCAGGTCGCTATAACGAAAGAGATGCCTAGAGAAGAAGCTGTACAACCAATACCACAACCTACACCACCATCAGTAACCGTTGAGGTTGTCTCTGCGAAACCTGCGGAGATATCTCTATCTAGCGAATGCATAGATCCTGTAACTCTCTACATGGTTTTAAAGTCTGGTCAATTAATCGAAACAATTCAAAATCCTGTCTCCATCGAAGAAATTATCAATAAGATCAAGACTATTGTAAAGGATAGGAAGCCTAGCTATGGTTATGTCAGTGGATATATAGAGAACATCGTTTTTAGAGCTCTATACGATTCTCAAAGCAATAACATCTATATCGAGATAGAGAAAGAGGGTACAGCTGTTTGTGGTGATAATGCTAGAAAAGAACTAGAAGGTAAAACTATATCGGGTTTGAAGATATGGATCGTGTCATAAGCTCATCCTAGGTATAGAGGTGTATAGGTCTAGCTACGGTATGGGATCCGGTATTGTGTTGTATAGTTGTTTATCTCCCGTTCTTTTAAAGAAATACTTCATCAATATTGTAGTAGAGGTTGATAAACTTGGTAAACATTTCGAGATACCTTGTGGAGAGACAGATAGTTGAAGTTGTTGAGAACGGTGTAGCGAAGGTTAATATCTTGAGAGAGCATGGTTTTACTAAAGGAGCTGAAGAAGAGCTTATATCGTCAATACTTACAACGCTTATACTTGTAAGAGCTTACTGTATGTATTCATATCTTGAAGAAGATGTCTGCGTATCTGTAGAGAGAACACTTCTTCCTCTATACAGCCTGCTCATCAATATGCATAAAATTGATGTAGATGTTAATCCAGGTTTACTAGAGTTTCTAAACAATATAACCGTTAAGAACTTCGTAAAGGAGGAGGCAGTCGAGGCTCAGGGAACTGCTTAGAAGTTATATACTTCAACGTATTTTCTTGAAGAGTATGGGTGCTTCTTTAACTTCGTACCTATTTACATAGCCGATGTTGAATTGTTCTAAACCTTTCCGAATCTCTACGTTTATAGCTTTGAATAACTTTGAGATAGTATTGGGCATTACTGGATATAGGAGGAGACTTATTAACCTGATAGCTTCGAGAGCTGTATAGATAATAGGCTTCGGGTTTGGGGTTCTCCAAGGCTCTTTCTTATTAAGATACGCATTAGCTTCGTGAGATATTTCAAGAGCATGTTTAACAGCTTCAGACACTAACAACTCGTTGTAGCTTTTCAATGCTTTGTTTTTCAGGTTCTCCAAAACTTCAACAAATTCTTTATCTAGATCTCTATCAATAACTCCGTTGAGGAATTTTTGAGCTAATACTGTTACTCTTCTAACCAGATTTCCAAAGTTGTTCACGAGATCGTTGGTGTATATCTCGTCATATATATCCCAAGAAACTTCGCTATCCTTATCATAATTAGCTATCCTCGCTATAATGAATCTCACAACCTCCGGGTTTTCATATCGTTTAACCATATCGTCTATAGATACAACATTTCCGAGGGATTTACCCATCTTCTGCCCTTTAAACGTTAGGTATGCATGAACAACTAAACTCTTGGGCGGAGGTATACCTAGCATAGCTAGTAGTGAAAACCATACAGCTGTATGGAACCATAGAATATCCTTGCCTATGAACTGTATAGAGTTTCTCCAGAAGTTCTCGAATTTCTTGAGATCCTTTGGATAACCTATACCTGTTAGATAGTTCAGTAAAGCGTCTATCCATACATAAGTTGTATAGTCGCTATCGAATGGTAGTTCTATACCCCAGTACACTCTAGATTTAGGCCTTGAAATAGCTATATCTTGGAGACCCTCAGCTTCTATCTTGCCTAAAACTTCTTCTGCGTACTGTTTAGGGAAAACAACGTTGCCTTCTCTAAGAATTTTAACTACGTAATCTTTGAACTGTGATAGCTTTAAGAAGTACGCTTCTTCCTCTATGAACTCTAGAGGTCTTCGATGTACAGGGCATGTAGGCTTCCCATTCTCAACTATATACTCTTTTTCTGTAAAGTACTTCTCGCATCCAGCACAATACCAACCTCTGTAAATACCTTTATATACATAGCCTTTTCTATACAACTCGTTAAGCACATATTTAACGGTCTTCTCATGATCTCTATCTGTTGTCCTTATGAACCTGCTATACTCTATATTGAGAAGATTCCAGTACTCTACGAAAAATCTGGACATCTCATCAACAAACTGATTAGGTGTTAAACCTCGTTTCTCAGCTTCTCTCTGTAGTTTCAAACCATGTTCATCTGTACCTGTTAAAAAGAATGTTTCGCAACCTAGAAGTTTAAACCATCTCGAAACTATATCAGCTAAAACAGTTGTATAGGCGTGACCTAGATGAGGTTTATCGTTTGGATAGTATATGGGTGTTGTTATGTACACTCTGCAAATATTCATAAATTTAGCACCTGTAAATCTTGAAAAACTTGCTACAAACATAACCCTGCTTAAAGATTTAAATACTGATTACATCTTTGTAAACGATGTTTATTGATAACGAAGATTTTAATAGCTTAGACACTGTAATAGTAGTAGCCTCGTATTAATGATCATCAGTCGAGATGGAGATTATGTATGTTAAGAAGGTAGTCTCGATCGGACCTAGCTCTGGAAATTTCGAGATAGTAAAGGCTATGGCTGAAATAGGTGTAGATGGGTTTAGGATAAATTTTGCTCACGGATCGCCTGAAGAATGGCGGAAATACGTCGAGATGATTAGAAAAGCCGAATCGGAGCTGGGGAAACCTCTAGCTTTAATTGGGGATATGCCGGGGACTTCGATAAGGATTGGAGAGCTCAAGGAACCTATAGTTGTTAAGAAAGGCGATACCCTTAAGTTTGTACTAGGGTTATCAGCTGAGGAAGCTAAAGTTGTGCCCGTACCCATTAGGAAGTTCTTCGAAATCATCGATGTAGGAGACACCCTTGTTATGGATGATGGGAAAACGAGATTACAGGTAATAGATAGAGGTTCTAGTTATATCGAAGCTTTAGCTCTTAACGATGCCGTTATAAAATCTAGGAAAACTATTATCATATCAGGTAAAGAGCTTGATCTTCCGATACTAAGCGAGAGAGATAAATCTTACCTAAAGTTTGCAGTAGAAAACGATTTCGATTACATAGGTTTAAGCTATGTTAGAACTCCTGAGGATGTCGAGATGGTGAAAGAGGTGTTAAAGAGGATGGGGAAAGATATCGGTATAATATCTAAGATTGAAACTAGGAGTGCTGTAAAGAACTTGAAGGGTATTATCGATGTAAGCGATGTTGTTCTGGTCGCACGAGGAGATCTAGGTATGAATTTCGGTTTAGAAGAGATACACTCGCTCCAGAAATACATAGTAGAGAAATGCCTTGAAATGAGAACCCCTGTAATAGTGGCTACCCAACTACTAGAATCTATGATTGAGAATCCTATCCCTACGAGAGCCGAGGTAGTTGATATCACAGTAGCTGTTGAGATGGGTGTAGATGCTTTAATGCTCGCAGGCGAAACATCTATCGGTAAGTACCCTTTAGAAGCTGTTCAATGGCTTAAAAAGATATCTGATAGAGCTGAAGCAAATCTAGATAAATTCATAGACAAAGTTATAGCTAAAGCTAGGGATAAGCTAGAGGATATAAGGGAGAAATTTGCTAAAGGAGTTCTAGAGTTAGCTGAAGATCTTGGAGGAAAACTACTTGTATTCAGTATGCATGGAAATACTGCTAGAAGGATCTCCTCATTAAAACCGAGGATCCCTGTCTACGTAGCATCACCTGATATACGTGTACTTAGGAGATTATCGATATTATGGGGTTTGAGCACCATACATGTAGAAGCTAAAGATTACGAAGAAGGTTTGAGGAAAACCCTTGAGAAAGCTGTGAATTTGAACCTCTTAAGCTATGGAGAACTAGCAATCCTTACATATGGTCTTAGAGAACCTAAACAACATATTGAGATCCTTAGAGTAGAGTCCTAGTCGAAACAAGGTCTCAATCGCTTGCCTCAATAACGCTTAACATCTCTTTCGCGGATAAGTTTACGACTTTAAAGTACTTATAGCTTATCTCCTTGAGATCGGCGTTATCTCCCATAATCATAACCGATATCAACCTCGCTTTCGCGTAGGCAAGCGATTTCTTTACTAAGCTTTTTGCGATCCTGTCTTCTCCATCCGTTATCAATACTATATCACTTACATCCTTAGATATACTCTTCGCAATATCGTTACAAGCTGTTATAATGGATTTCGATATATCAGTTCCACCTCCATTTCTTATAGACGCTATATACTCGATAACCTTGAGTATATCTGAAGGCTTTGCCCTCACCTTAATCTTCATCACTTTGTAAGGTTCTGAATCAAAGAACCTTATGTAGAAAGGTCTTTTCTCACTTCTACACCTCATGAGGAGAGCTAGAGCTGTAGCTTTCGCCCAGAGGATCTTATTCCCATCCATACTCCCAGATTTATCTAGTAAAACATATATAGGGCCTATAGACATATGTAAGACTTTGTTGTAGAGTATGAGCTTGCTTTCAGCAAGCTTTGCATAGAGGTATATACTTGGGTAAGCGAGTTCCGTAGGAACTATTCTCTCTATATCTGAACCGATGGTATAACCCTCTATCTCTCCCCTCTGATACGGTATCTTCTTCTTTATAATACTCCTTACATCGGGTATCCTCATCAAGAACTTGAGGATGTTCTTGATATCTGTATTCTTAACTAGTTTCAACGTCTTTACAACATCGTCATCAAGATCTAAAGTGTGCCCAACACCAGCTGTATAACCTTGGATAAAGTGCTGCAATTCTTTAATTGTTTCAGCATGCTCCATAGTTTTCCTCAAAGCATTTTTAACAACTGTTCTTAAATCCTTTGTCTTCTTCCCCTCGCCCTCGCTTTCCTCTTGAGGCTGGTCCTGGGGACCTCCACCTGCTTTCCCTACCCCCATCTGACCTCTTTGCTCTTCCTCTGACTTCAACTCCTCTAACAAGTTCATGAGGAAGAGGGTTCCTATAGCTGTCGATGTAAATGCATCCGCAATCGTATAGTATCTCAACCTCTTGAACTCTTCATCGTTTAAAGCTGTTTTTATAGTCTCGTAATGCTCTATATTCGTTAAACTTACTTTACCTATATCCTCTACGATAGGCCACGGTAGGTATAAAGAGTAGTACACATCTATAGCTAGATCGAGTTTTACTTCAGCCTGGGGTACAAGTTTTTTAAGGTTATCTACGATCTTCTGACCTCTATACCTAACAACAGGATCTTGGTAATCGATGTTCTTTAAAACCCCTGGCATTGTCTAGCCTATCTACCCTCAATTTTCTGCCTAATCTTGTTTAGAACCTCGTTTATATCTTCAACAACTTCTGCAACCTTCTTATGAACTTTTTCGTCGTTGGCTTCTCTAGCCATAGCTAAGACTCTGTCCCTCGTAGACTCTAGATCTCTGTAAATCTCTAGTAATCTGTACTCAACAAATCTAGAGGTTACGTTGGGGAAAGAGAGTATATAGTTGTAAACCTCTCTCACGTTCTTCTGGATCTCTTCCAATTCTCTAAGGTATTTATATGCTGTCTTAAGCTCCTCCGACAATATTATGTTTACTCTCTCGAAATCGTCTATATCTCTAGGAGCTACAAACTTCAGTACAACAAGATCTTCTTCAGTTACTGTCAATCTTCCGTTTAGAACAGCGTGAGCAGCTATAACCTTGAGAGCTTTACCTTTCCTCCTATCTGTTAGATGTATATTCTTTGACTCAAATATAGAGAATAACTTGAGGAGCTTGTTCTCAATGGGCGATAGATCTACATCGAATACTATTTTATGCAGTTCTTCGAGAACCCCTTTATCTATCTTTATACCTGGTTTCCCATAACCAAACCTCTCTATATTCCATGCATACCTAAGCAGATCTCTCCACATATCTTCTGAAACAGGTTTTACGTAATGTCTTAGGAGGAATCTATCGTACAGAGCTTCCAGCTCTGGATCTTCTGGAACTTCGTTACTCGCCCCAAACAAGCTCCACAAAGCTACCTTTATCTCTGTGTAACCATCGTAGAAAACCCTCTCGTTCATTATGGTCAGCAAGGTGTTGAGTATAGCTGAATTCGCTTTAAAGATCTCGTCAAGAAACACTATCTCCGCCTCTGGGAGCTTATTGGTTATGATCCTAACATACTTCCCATCTTTCAATGCATTTATATCAAGAGGACCAAAGAGTTCTGCAGGCTCTGTATATCTAGTCAATAAATACATGAAACACTTCATGTTCAGGATCTCGGCGGTTTTACGGATAAGCGCACTTTTAGCTGTACCCGGCTCACCTATTAGAACAGCGTGTTCTTTCGTTAGTAGAGCTAGTAGTATCACCCTAGCCTCTTCTTCCCTTCCAACGAAAGGCTTAGTCAACTCAGTTAAGATTCTTGGTGGTATCTTGAGCAGTTCTTCATTCTTAACATTTGGGGAATTCACAGCAGTTACCTCTTGTCTGCCGCTACTAGCTGTACTAATTTATTTCAGCAACGTAGTATATATGTTAATAACTCTAAATCGTATAATATACGTCTATAACATTCGTCTCTGCCCATCTCAATACCTTGCGGAAGATATACCACATCGTCTAGGCACATCATGTAGAAGATCTTCTCATAGATCTCTTCTCCTCGATAGATGGATTTTGGAATATATGCAGAGGTAATGATTCTATGAAGTGTTTGTAGCGTGTTCAACACTTTAGAATAATCGTCACAGTCTAGAAGCCCCTTAATTATTTTATGTAAATAGAAAAGATTTTCAAGGGTATTCAGACCCAGAGCAAGTTCTTTAACAAGAGTTTTAACTCCGAGACCTAAAACATTCCTTAATAACCTACCTCTGTAAATTTCGTGATACATCTTGACTAGAACATAGATCTTATTCACAATGTTATCTATGAGCCCCAGATCTATTCTATGGATAAGATCTACACTATCCAGCGTACTATGGTATATACCGTCCTTAACAATGTCGTAGTAGTTGTGAATAGTTATACTAGGTAAACCTATTAATGTGAAAGAGAAGGAATCGAATAGCATGCTATCATGCTCTATATCCTTATCATCAACCCCTATCCTCATGAGCATCCCCCTAGCGAGGAGATTAGATGTCGAGAATCTCACCTTATTCCCATATATAACGTCAAGATTTATAACAAGACCTACCTCGTTGAAGATCTTCTCAATATTTTTAACAACATGGTATCTAGAACCGACGAGCCAGTAGAAAGAGGATAGAGGATTAGGAAAACCTTCTTCAGCTGTGAAAAAAGCTAGAGTAATGCTAACACCAGCTAGTTTTTCGAGAATTTTCGACGATACTAAATTTACAAGCACTGCTATACCTAGAGAATCGTCTACTAAACTATTAAACCATTTATCGTGATGTGCTGTTAAATAGATAGTGCCTACATCCTTCCCATTGACTTCAGCTAAAATATTGAATCCGTAAGATTGATCTAGAGAGGACCTAGCAGTAATACGAATCGATTTACTCTTCATAGATCTCAGCTTTAAACCTGTTGAATACGCAATATGTATAGCCGGGATCTTCGGTGGTGGGAGAGTGCTATACCTCGATATCACGTCATCTAGGGAAACTATTCTTCTCAACGTATCCATTCTATCTATAAAAACTATAGCTACAGGGTTAAAAGATCTCAATACGTAGGAGTATACCGCTACGTAATTAGGATCTTCAATATCCTCAATAACTACTACCTTATCCTCAATAGTTTTAGAGAGCTTCGCTATATCGCTGAATCTTTTAACGAAGACTATATCCTCAGTCATTACCTCTGTATCGGTAGAGCCGCTGTATGGAGGGTGTAGAGAGCATCTATATAGAACTCCGTCGATTTCTATAACACATAGATCTTCAGTCCACGATAAGACTTCTACAGGCTCTATAACTATGTTATCCACGTAGTTCTCTACAAACATTTTTATAATTTCAATCACTTGTTTCTCTCTAGATGTACCTGCAATAACATCCCCAAACCTGGTCAAGCTCGATGCTAAACTGATTACATTTCTCGCTATACTATCCATAACGTCACCTTGTCAAGAACTTTTACCTTAAATACCTCAGCTACAAACTATTAAGACTAATCGAGATTAAAACGTCATTACTCATATCTTAGAGCAATAGCTGGCAGTATTTTAGAAGCTCTATAAGCTGGGAATATACCCCCTAATACCCCGACAAAAATCGTTAACAAAACTGCTCTACTAATACCAGTAACTGTTATCTTTGGTGATGCTTTGATAACCATGATCGCCTGTGCAGTAGCTCTGATCTCGAAACCTCTCGATGCAAGCATATGTGCCCCTACGATACCTAGGGCTATACCTATAGCTCCCCCGATAAGGCTCATTGCCACGCTCTCCATGAGGATCATTAACAGTACCTGGAAATCTGTAAAACCTAAAGCTTTTAATACACCTATCTCTCTAGTCCTCTCGATAACCGATGTTATCATAGTTGCTGCTACACCAGCTACAGCTACTGCAAACGCTGATAAAGAGGCTGAAAACGATATAAAGTTCATTGCACCTATAATCGAGTTCGCTATGTTTGCAATACTTTGGAAAGATACTATCGTTGCTGAGTTCCCGAACATCTGCCTCAGCTTCTCCATGACGTCAGTTACATAAGTACTGCTATCTACAAGCACGAATATACCGCTCCAATCACTTAAACCTAGTATTCTCTGCCCTGCTTGAAGAGGTAGGAATATTGTTGTATCGGGGCTTAGAATAAAAGCCCCTCCAAACTCTTTCAAAATACCTGCAATAGAGACTGAAGCTCTCTTAATTTCTTGTCTACCACTAGAGGACCTGATATACGTGATCGTTATTACGTCGCCTAAATCGTAAACCTGGTTATTGTTATCATCGTAAGCTATCTTGTAGCCCACAAGAGCCTTTAGGTACTCTGTATCAGACGGTGTATAGCCCTTGAATATCTCAAGACCTTTAATAGCCTCGAAAACAACGTCAATTGGTATAGCATAGACAAATATTATCCTTGTTTGTGTACCGACCCTGACCTGCGCTTGTATTGAGTAGAAAGGCTCTGCCCTCTTAACATGAGGTAAAGCCCTTATTGCGTCCAGATCCTTCTGCGTAAATCTATAGTTGCTTTCTGGAAATAGAATAATTGCGTTCTGACCCAGCCCCTCTATCTGTGAAATCACGTAGTCTCCGTAACCATCGATAACACTCGATATCATAACCAGCGCTAAAGGTCCTATAGCTATACCTATGATTGTGAGCATTGCTCGCGTTCTTCTCTCGGTTAAAGCCTTTATTGAGAGCTTGAAAATGTCTAGGATAAACTGTATCGAGGCCATCTTGATACTTTACCTCTTCCCAACATCTACAACCATCTTCTCAATAGCTTTTGCGTAAGTCTTCAGATATCTATAGAGTACTAACCCTATGAGAGCTAGGAATACAGACACGAGGGTTATAATGATTGCGTGGTTATGTATAAGAGGTGTAGGAGTTGATGCAGTGGATACTGTTGTTACTCGTTCAACAATTATGGGTATCGTGAAATTGACAGTATTTACACGTCCATACTCATCCCTATAGATTACCTGAATAAATACCTTATCACCTTCCGGTTGCAAGACATTGAACTCTATTCTAAACGATGCTTGTGAAGCTGAGTCTAAGTCTCCTACCATAGTCTCTCCCTCTCCACCACCGTAGAGAGCTTTTAGAATAACACTTCTAGCTGATGCTATACCGTAGTTAGCTATAGACCCTGAAACAACCGCTATCCCTCCCCTAATACCAGCCTTAGTATCAAGTAACACTAAGTCGATAAACGGCTCTATCATTAAAGCGATCGATGTATTGAATGCACGTAGATAGCCATTAACATCTCTGAACATTATAGACACCATAAAAGGCACCGACATGTACCTCAGATAAGCTTGACCAGCCCCGGTGGCTACAGCGAATGGGTTGTAAACAAGCTTAAAGCTTACGTTAGCTACTTTACCAGGCTCTAATACATCAACATACTTAGTTGCTTGCTGAGGTACAAGCATTGCTGCATAAGGTATCAGAGAAACATAGACATTGTATACTGGTGCAGAACCTCTGTTAACAACGCCTATAGAAAGATCCGCAACTCCACGCTTAACGATTATAGTCGTTGGAGCTACAACCTCTATAATCTTTGCAGAACCTGGAACAGTAAAACTTATTATCAACGGTATCTCCCTAATGTTACCCCATTGATCAACAAAGTTCAGAATAATGTTCGCCATGAATATCCCTGTTCTGTTAGTCGCTATGTTTAACCTTAGATAGAAGTATAGAAGATCCCCTGGACCGAACTGAGCTACTGTTTGTTGTTGACCTATAACCGCTGAGATTATCTGCATTATCTGAGCCTGCGTAACCGTAGCTATCTGCGGGTACTGAGCTATATTAATAGATGTTGCAACCACTCTTACTCTAGAGGAGTTAGTATCTGACGATACTATACCTTCCGGCAAGGTTACATCCATAACAACCCCCCTCATAGCCGGGTTGTAGTTGTTCCTTAAAACAATTGCTAGTATAGCTCCATACTCTGGAGGTTCCGGGGTTTTGCCGATCCAGAAGATGTTGATAACCTCAACACTCTTGGACAAGTCGTTTACGATAATACTTACGTTGCGAACCTCTTCAACACGTATATTTGGTGCTCCAGATTCTACAACATACCTTGCTATAAGCTTTGCGTTATATTTACCGGGTTTGATATCTCCTACAGATACCGTGAACTGGGCGTTAATCTGCTGTAGGCTATTTACTGGTCCAGGGATGTAGGCTCTAGCTATTGAGCCATTCTTTGTGTAGAATCCTGGTGGCAATAGAAGCTCTAGATCAATACCTGAAACTCTATAAGGCCACTTATTAGCTATTGTAACTACGAATGTTGCATTCTCTGTCTCTGGGTAAACAGGCCAGTTATTAGCCCACGAAGTATCGATTATCTCTAACCCTTTACCAGTAGTAGGTTCTTCAACAGGTAGCGAAACTGTAAATATAGCTTCATCGTTTACTGCTGTACCGAAGGATGTAAACATATACTTTACAGATATTTTAAATAACACCATCCCTCCTCTAGCAACATGAGCTAGATCTACGTAAAGTGTTACTGAACAGAATGTTCCTGGAGCTAGTTGTGGTGCGCATGCCTCTGAATCCTTAACCATCATTACCGTAGAGTTCACGGGGGTTGCGTTGATCCTCACTGCCTCAACGGGATAGTAACCGGTATTCACTATCGTTACTGTGAATCCAGCATTCCTCTGGTTTATCAAGATCCTTGCAGGAGTTTGTGCTGTTCCCCAGTAAACTGATGCAAGGATTACTCGTGGTCTGTAGTAGTTATAGTTGGCTATCGGGATTGTTACTGTGAAGATGTCTCTAAATATTGATAATGTTGAGCCGCTTCTAACACCATAAGATATGTTAAGAGCTATTTCTGCTTCTCCAGAAGCATCTGAAGCTACATCGACATCTAGATCAATTCTACATACTCCTCCTGGAGCAACACCATTTACACAGGTACCGCTAATATCGTTAATCTTTAGCTGTGATGATGAAGATGCTTTTACCTCTATCCATGCAATTTGAACATTTTTAACATTTACGATATCTATGCTGATCGTTAACCCTCTAGCTGATGGCAGTAGAGGTGCGTATGTTCCTCTATACAATGTATGTATCGATAGTATCTTCAAAGCCTGAAGACTTTCAACAACTTTTAGCGTAATGCTGACTTTTGTCCATGCTCTGTAGTATGATCCTCTAACTGTGGTTAGAACACCCGAGATTATGAGAATTACGCTAACGGTGTTGTTCTTGACTTCAACATCGCTAAACCTTACAGTCTGAACTTCGCCATAGTTAATTGGTGTAGTAACTACCTGCACCGCTTCATTCAATCCATTCAAGTATGATGCGCCTTGGAGTAATGCTCTAGCTATTAAAGTTTCTATCGTATCTATGGAGAAAGACTGCAGTGTTACATAGATAATAGCTCCACTAGCATTAATACCTACAGGGTTGTTTAACCATCCGTAATCAACTACGCTAAGGTTTAGTACAGGTTTGTCAACTCTTAGAAGTAGCGTGGAGTACTGAGCATACCAGTACTCCCCAGGTGTTCTAGCTAAAGCTTCTATCTTGACCACAATAGGGTAGAGACCACTTTCATCTGTTGTAATATCTATGTTCCCAATCTCGAAGTTTATGTACTGTGCATAGCCATAACTTCCACTAACAGTTATAACCTTATTCCTATTCCCATCCTCAAAAATCATCTGCTTCGGTAGAAACACCGTTATCTTCGGATTTACTATAGTGTACCCAGGGGCTGTGACCTGGAGGTATACGTAGATCGAGGCACCGACGGTTGTTGTGTACGCTTTGTTCCCTACCCAGCCGTAGGAGATAAGCGATAGTATCTCCTTGCCGGGTTTCTCAAATACTTTAACATTTAGAGTAATACTTGTAGTAACTGTGTAGAAGCTGTTTGTTGAAACATCGTATGCTGTACATCTAAGCGTTAGTAGGGCTGGATAGTCTCCAGAAGTGATATTAGTGTCTATCGATATAGTCGTGAACCGTATCGTTGCCGCAACTCCTCTACTAATATCGATATCTGAAACTGATATCTGATTTGGTTTAAAGCCTTGTTGAAGCTGTATTGCTGCTACACAGCTCCTGAGATCGATGATATCGTTATTCCTCAGAGCTATGTTTAACGACGCTCCTTCTGTACCTGGATAAACTTCGCTTGGGTTCCAGTAGACGTCCACAACTTCTAGGTTTACTGATGGCTGAGCAAGTTTTACAATAAGGTTGTAGCTTTGTTCACTCCAGAATTCTGCTCCATTGTTATCGCCGAAGATTTCAAGCTTAACAAGTACAGCTATGTAATCAGTACTACCTATTATTAGAGGGTCTGAGTAGATCGAGGCTATATCGCCGTAGTTCAGAGTTTGCTGAAGAACTGTTACAGATGTTGGGGAATTGTTGAAGAATAGTGTACCTGGGTTAGTGATTCTGAAGTAAGCTGTTATACTCCTAATAATCTTGAAGTCTTTGTTTCTAATCACAAGGTATAACCTTGCTTGTTTAACTCCTTGAACAGGTTTTGGAACCTCAATACCATAGTCTAGGATCTGGATATTTACTGCTGGTGCAGGTCTAACTACGACACTGAAGACTGTAGTGGCTTGAGATGTGTAGATAACGTTATCATCTGTGGTCATTGTCGCATTAAGCTCTAGCTTAACTGGGTACGATGTTAATGGATATGCGTTGGGGTACACAGATATAGGGCCTATGGATACCGTTACAGTTTGATCTTTACCAACGTTATTGATTTGGAATCTAGCGTTATCCTCTGTATAGGAGAAGATGTCCTGCGGTAGAATCGCTTTACCAACTGCACTAATTATTGTTGAATTTCCAACATTTTTTATTATCATGTATAGTCTAACTCCTTGACTACCTGGATAGGCATCGGGACTCCAGTACCAGTCAACGATATTTACTGAGAGAGGTGGGTATGGCGAAACCTTTATAATGATGCCCTTAACAGTTTCTGTTAACGGTGATAAGCTTCCTTGCACTCTGTAGTATATAGTTATATTTGCTTGGTAAGATCCTGGAACAACACTACTGTCAATATCTATGTGATATGTAAACACTATTACATCTCCTGGATAAACAACGCTATACGTTGAACCGTTAGGTTTCTGCGGAGGAACACAAGCACTATAAGTTCTAGATATCGTAAAACCTTGTGGAAGCTCTATACATCCACTCGAGACTGTTATCGGCGACGAACCGTTGTAGAGAACGTTAACCATTAAAACAGTGTTTCTGCTCCCAGGGTAAATAGTTGATGTTCCTGCACTCGATTTAATACCATAGCTTTGAACTACGAATAAACTATTCTGAGCTTTTACAGAAATTTCAAGGAGAAAAGATAGTTGCGCTAATGTTATAGCTAAGAATGTTATCAGTGCCGCCACATCTCGTAAAGATAGCGATTTTTTCTTCATACTCCTCAGCCTTGACACTGAATATGTCTGCAGATACAGTCTGCAGACACAAAAGCTATATAAGGTTAAAAGTTTTCATCTAGCTACTATTCATAGAGAATGCACTTGCTCTTCTCAGGCTCTTTAACCCCTACTATCATACCATCTCTGATAACGTAAATCTTCTGAGTACAGTTAGCTAATTCAGGGTCGTGGGTAACCATAGCTATCGTTACACCTTTCTTGTTTAACTCTAGAAATGTCTGTATAACAATTTTCGCACTTGCTCTATCAAGATTCCCCGTAGGCTCATCGGCTAACAGAAGCGCCGGTTTCCCAACGATAGCTCTAGCGATAGCCACTCTCTGTTGTTGTCCACCAGATAACTGTAGAGGTTTCTTTGGAAGCCATGATAGTTCCCCTCCAGCAAGCAACAATGCCTCCTTAGCTCTCTCTACTCTTTCTAGCCTCGGTATCCCTCTGGGTATCAAGGGCATCTCAATATTTTCTAACACTGTTAACCTATTTATTAAGTTGAAGAACTGGAACACAAAACCTATCTTAAGATTTCTAATCTTGGCGATCTCTCTACTTCCCAACTTTGAGACCTCGACTCCATCAATATATATCCTCCCAGTCGTTGGTCTATCGAGAAGACCTATCATGTTTAAAAGCGTTGTCTTACCAGAGCCTGAGGGGCCCATGATCGCTATGAACTCTCCTTCATAAATCTTTAGAGAAACCCCTCTAAGAGCTTGTGTAACGATACTTCCAACTTTATAGATCTTAACAACATCCTCTAACACTACAACCTCTCTAAGCATTATCCTCAATACCTGTACCATATCTTGATTAGCACTCTATGTCTACAGACACAAAATTTTATAAGCTTTAACTGACTTAAAGATCTTGAATATCGTGATTAGCAAGATAGGGTTCATATGAAAACTACAACAATGTATCCTGCAAGCTTCCATTAAGGGTTGAACAATATGGATTTAGAGACTGAAGATAGAAAAGACCTCGATATACCTATAGATATAAACTTCCTACTTATCAATGTAAGAGGATTATTTAAAGACTTAGTCCTTTACGCTATAGCTAAGCTAGGTAAAGCACATGGGTATGCTATCAGGAAATTCATTAAAGATTTGATAAAGGTTTATACTCCAAGTAGTGGTATCCTATACCCAACACTCCATGAACTTGAGAAAGAAGGTTTGTTGAAATCTTTTACAGAGAAGAATAAGAAGGTGTATATCTTGACCGAGAAGGGGATAGAATATATTAAGAATAGAATTGAAAATATAGAAAGAACTGTTAAGAAGCTAGATAAAGCTATGAGTATCCTATCCTATGTAGGATTAAAAGATCTATTCAATATCATAAAAGAACTTTGGGATAACGATATAGAGCCTTCTCCAGATATGCTAGAAATCATAAAATCTAAGGTATCAGAGATCATATCCATACTAAATAACTTGTTGAAGAATAACTTAGAATATCATAGAGCATGTAATGATTTAAAGTAGCAACTTCTCTAGGAATTTCCACAAGAAGTTTCCCTAACCATTTTAATCTTACTAGTACAAAATTTTAAAAACGTGTATAGAGTTAGATCTTGGAGAACATAGTTTAAACTATTTACAATGTTGAAGATGCTGAGCAGACCTTATAGCAAGGTGGTAAACAATTGCAAAGATAATAGTGCTAGGCGCTGGAAGAGAAGTTGGCAGAGCTGGTATATTTTTAACCCTAGAAAACGATGAGAAAGGTGTTTTGCTAGACTACGGTATAGCTTTCGATGATCAGGATAGACCTGTATTCCCTCTACATGTATCACCTTCAAAACTTAAAGCTATATTGATAACTCATTCACACCTAGATCATATAGGTGCCGCCCCCTTATTCTATGTATCTGCAAAACCCTTAGTCATAGCGACAAAGTTAACGTTGGTTACCGGAAAGCTTATGATAGAAGATATGATAAGGTTGTCAGGGTATTACCTTCCATATGAGTATCCGGAGCTAGTGTCTATGCTTGAGAACTCGAAAGATGTAGGTATTGGGGAGACGATAGAGGTAGAAAATCTTCAAATAGAAGTTCTTAATGCAGGACATATACCTGGTAGCTGTATGTATAGAGTACATCTTAAGAGTAAAACCGTTCTCTACAGCGGAGACGTGAACACTATAGATACAAGGCTTGTTAGAGGTGCTGATGTTGCTGGTGTAGAAGCTGAAGTGCTTATAATGGAGAGTACCTACGGCTTATTCAACCATCCTCCGAGAAGTAGAGTTGAAGAGAAGTTCGTAGAAACTTTGAGAATGGTTCTCGAAGATGGTGGTAGCGTTCTTATACCATCATTCTCTTTAGCACGAGCTCAAGAGATTTTAGCGTTATTAGCTGAGAAAATGCCTTATGCAAACATTTACTACGACGGTATGGCTAGGGATATCATGACTATATACCTAGAGTATAGCGAGTATATAAATAGAGTTGATCTTCTAAAAAAAGCTTACACATTATTTGATGCTGTCAAGGATTCGCAGATGAGGAAGAAGATATGCAACGAACCTGGGAACATAGTAGTTGCTCCTGCAGGTATGCTGAAAGGTGGCCCTGCCGCGTACTATATTAAGAGGCTAGGCTTCAACCCTAAGAATGCTATAGTATTGGTAAGCTTTCAGTCTCCATCAACACCTGGGAGAAAACTTCTTACAGATGGGGTACTCGAGGAAGGAGGAGGCTTCGTTAAGGCTAAGGTATTCTGGTTCGACTTCTCAAGCCATGCAGGAGCTGACGACCTAGTTAAAGTTGTGAAATCTATTAAGAACCTTGAAAAGCTTGTGCTAATCCACGGATCTGAAGACTCTGTATACACCATAGGTTACCGTGTTAAAGAAGAACTAGGTATAGATTTCGTAGCCCCTGCTAATGGGGATTCCATAGCTATTTAATACCTGACAACCTCTATACCGTAGATCCTAGCTTTTTCCTCTATAACCTCTCTAACCTCTTTCCTCATCTTCTCCACAACAACTCTACTACACCCAGGAGTTAAATCTATAGCTTTCTTAACGACAATTCTTAGCTCATCTAGTGTAAGCTCTTTTATTACGTAGCTAGGTATTATATGCCCATAGCATTCCTTTTCTTCAAGAGCTCTTCTCGTGAAAAGAGGTGCGTAATGTGTTCCTCCGAACCCTACTGTCACAACACAGTCGTGGTCTCCTCTTTCAGTCTTCTCTATAGCTGTCAACGTTGCTATGGCTACTACTCTCTGTGCACGTGTATCAGTCCATTCTCTCTCACTACTCCCTAACTCTATAAAAGTTATAGGTTTAGATAGTGATGTAGGGCCATGGTGTGTTACTTCGTAACATACAGAGTATTCCTGAAGACCATGTTTAGAACTTAGTCTATACAATTCTATTAATGTATACCACATAAGTACAGGGTTCGAAGGAGGCATTTCCCAGGGTTTCCCGCCAGCATCGTTTCTTCCCCAAGGGTTTCCAGGTGTATGTGTTGTTAAGCTTGGTCTACCTGATTTAGCACTATGCTTAGACACAATAACCATGTACTTAGATCTGTGCGAAAGCTTCTCCAGAACCTCTAGATCTACAACATCTAAGCTAAAACCTAGAACTAAAACACTACTTCTACACATATAGGCTTTCGACAAACCTTCTAAGCTATCAATACCTAAATCCCTAGTACTAGAGAGGGGTTTACAGTCTAAGCTATCGATTATATTCCTAGCTATACCGATACCAGCAACATCGTTTACAGAGTATGCTATAATCACTAGCTCCATAAAGGTCTCACTCTCTGCTTAACTCTAAACATTATAAAGCTGAATCTTATATACAGCTTGGGTTAGCTCTAGAACGAGGTCCTCCGCTGTGGACTCATCGCTACTAATGCTCTACATATCTAGACTCAGACTACAGCTAAACGATAGCGTTGTTCAGAAAGCTCTAAAATCTATTGAGAAGAATATTCCTTTAAGCCATATCTTAGCTGAAGTTCTTCTCTACAACTATCTGAAAAGCAAAGACTACAGATTTGTATCGATAGAGGAGACTGTAGGGTATATGAAGTGCGATGTGTACGCTGAAGAAGATGGCAATAGTGTATGTATTGAAGTTGAGACTCTAGGTATCCCTTCGGAGTATGTTCTCGAGGGTTTAGAGTACTTAGTAGCTAGGCATGTGAAGAAGATTGTGTATGCAGCTAAGAGCGGTATACATATTGTTTCATTTGCATATCCTTTCGGAGCTATACCGTTAATCCCTATAGAGTTCTTGAAAGAGCCTGAGGATAGAGATAAGGAGAATCTTGTCAAGCTCTTCAACATTGTTAGAAAGTACTATCCTCTAGATCTCGAAGATTTATCCTTTCTAAAACAGTGTACTGTAGGTGATGTATATATATACGATATAGCTTCCATGAAGGTGGTGTCTCTGACCAAGGAGAAGGCGCTTAACTTAGTGAACTTTTACCTAAGCTTTTTCTACGAAGATTCGTATAAAGATTAAGGTGTTGTTATAACATCGTACTCGTTCTTATCCATATCGAACCTAGCTATACAAATCTTACACACGTTTTTCATAGTTATTGTGAACTCTTCTACGATTTTCTGAAGGCTTTTAGGTGAAGGGTATGGCAGAAACAGAACCCCTAGCTCATCTTCTACTACAATATATCTGTCTACCAAGCTATAAACATTCTTAGAGAACATAGCTATAGAGTTCAGAATGTTTTTGAAATCATCTATAGGTTCTACACATATCATCGTAGCTTTAGAATCCTCTGTACGACTAAGAACACACTCTACATTGTATCCAACCTGCTTCATCGATATCAAGTCTTCAGGTGTTGGTATAGGTAGAGGAACTGGATGGGTATGCATGCCTACAACTTTGTCACAAAAATGCCTATACTTTAGTAGATGATCTGAAGGTATGTACCCTCCTTCAAATAACCCTACATCGATAAGAACACCGTCACATAGTACGTAGGCTTCTTCAACAATGTTCTTCAACGGTACTGTCTTCATTTTGTTGGTCCTTACGTACTCTAAAACTTCTTCATTGTACATCTTCACCAATTTAAAGACTTCTTCTGTTGTAAGCATAGCAACACTGTGTACATCTACGTAAGGAGCCATGTAGGCTACGGATAGTAATAGAGCTAAATTCGATTCCTCTATCATTGAGCAAACACCTACTGTATACGGTATACACTTAAGAAGTTCTGGGCTTTTTTAACCTTTTGTAATATAATCTAATCTATTTGGTATGTTACCAACTTTTGCTATTTTAATAGAACTGGATAACCTATTCGAATACCATGTAATTAGTTCCAGCCAAGATTCACTATAAATTTTACATAGTTGTTCTGTTTGTTCTGTTTTTAGTGGTTTCGTGATGTAAGTTATTGGTGCAGAGGTGTGGTTAAGGCAAGGATATCGATAGATAGAGCTAGATGCTCATTGTGTTACCGATGTGTAGAGCTCTGTCCATCTAAGGTATTTATCGTCGTAAATAAGTCCGTAGTTGCTGTAGACGATAGATGTGTTGCATGTTTTGGCTGTGTCAAGGTATGTCCTTCTAATGCTATAGATGTAAAGATTGCGAGTTACTCTGTCGTTGAGTACGTAAGGTATAACTAGCTATACCCTGCTTACATAAACCCTATAAATATCATGAATCCTCAGAAGCGCCGACCATCATCACTAATCAGGTGGGGTTAAAACACATCATCTAAAGCTCTTTAACTGATTTACATACCGATTTAAGCTTCTCTATGAGTGGAGGTGCTTTATCTGATGCTACTATAAATGTGTATAGATATCTCTTTGTCTTCGCTTTAAGTTTAACAATACCTTTCTTCTCAACTCTTTTAATTCTACATTCTACAGCGTTTTTCGCTATATCGAAAAACTTGTTCTCGTCTGCTACAAAGACAGGCATAGGTGTTCCCGCATCTCTATCTATACTAGGTTTAAAAATCTGGATGCTCTCAGTACACTGAGAACATAATGTTCAGTATCAACATAATCTTTTTAATTTAGATCCTAGATCAAACCTTGGGGTGTAGAATATGTTAGAGCATTACCTTAGATGGTATCAGTACACCTTAGAGTCTTTCGAATACCCTCTACACAATGTTAAGTATTTCAGTGATATCGAGAAAGTCGTTGTAGTAGGTATGGGTGGGAGTGGTATTGTAGGAGATATGTTAGCTACTATAGCTACAGAGTTTAGAGATATAAGTGTGTACGTCTTTAAGGATTTCTATATACCTAAGAACTTTGTTACCACGAAAACCTTTGTGATTGCTATAAGCTATTCAGGTAACACTCTCGAAACAGTAACTTCAACACTTACAGCTCTGAAATCCGGGGCAAGGGTAGGCGTAGTTGCGTCAGGGGGTAGGCTAGTAGATATAGCTAAGAGTAGAGATATACCTTACGTAATCGTAAGAAGTGGGTTAGCACCTCGACTCGCTCTTCCAATGATGTTGGTAGCAACTATTAGATTACTATCTGAATGCGGTGTAGATGTTGTTCCGGTAAATATCTTGAGGACCTCTGTGGAGGTGTTAAAAAGTGTTGATAAGGCTTCTACTATAGCTAAAGAGGTGTCAGACCTAGTTAAACAGTCGTCTATCCCAACAGTTATTGCCACTACAAGATACTATGCACTTGCTTTAAGGTTTAAGAATGAATTCAACGAGAATTCGAAGATCCCGGTCAAGATTGAGATCTTGCCAGAGCTTTTCCACAATGATATAGTTGGTTGGGAAGCTGCTAAACTTAAGGATGTGGTTATACTTATAGACTCCGATGTAGATTACGAGAATAAGCTCATCGGATTCTATGATGAGTACTTAAAGTCTTTAAATATCAAGACGTATACACTTAAACTCGCTGGGAATATTATTGAACGGTATCTCTATGGATCCCTTATAGCAGGAATAGCTAGTGTATACGTAGCTCAGAACAGAGGTTTAGATCCGTTGATCACGAAGAGTATCGCTATGTATAAGAATATCCTCAAGAGTCTAGAGAACGAGATCTTCAAGTACTATAATCTAGATACCTAGAGAAGGAAAGCTGTCAATGATGTTGACATCGAGTATTGTAGCTACTCTGTTAGCATTAGTTCTGAAGAACTTAGATATAGACGTTATAGCGATAGATAGAAGTGCTCTTCGCTATATACCTGTAGATGCTAGAGGAAGATGTGAAGAGATACTCCATACCTTAGCAAACTTCATCATCGCTAAGAAGGTGTATGTATGTTTGGATAGAGTTTATGGTATACCTACTGGTCTATATAAAGGGGTAACCGTTCTCTACGCGATGAAGAAAGGTATCGAATCAAAAGCTGTTGTTGTAAAGAAAGGAACCGCGTGCTCAAATGACATAACCTCTACACTGAGAGAGGTATTGGAGCATTTACTACCTAGAACACCTCTTTTCATCATTGATTTAAGCCTTTGGGAATTACATCATGAGAAAGAAAAGATGAGTTTAATGAAGCAACTTGTTCTAACGGTTAACGAGATTAGAAGATGGTTAACAGATCTAAACTTGGTGTTCGTATCGACACCTCTAGAGGTTATACAAGAACTTCAAAGTGTTGTTCCGAATAGTTCTACATACTTTGTAACGGATGAATTTTACAAGTTATTGCCTTATGAAAAAACCGTTGTTTTAGATCCATATGCAGAAGAAGAACTAACAACCAGCGATGTGTATAGATACGACTACTTCGTTATTGGAGGTGTAGTTGATAGGTTTTTCCCTAGACCTTATGCGACATATGCTATATACAGATTACATAGAATGAACTTCGTTAGAAAAGCTATAAAATTACAAGGATCTACTGTAGGTGTACCTAACGAAATTAATAAGATAGTGGCTATAATCAATAGTGTTAGGTTTGTAGGTATAGAGTTTGACGAGGCTATAAGGATCAATATGAGTGTCGATGATAAGGTAGCACGGATCCTCTACGATTTAATGAGGGTAAGTAAGGTTAAGAAAAGAATTGATATAAGCGATGTAGAGGAGCTAACAAAGCTTTACTCTCTTGACAAGAAGTACAAACACAGGATACTCTCTTTCATAGAGAAGTCTGGGCACCGGTAGATGGGGGTTGTATGTACATCCTTATCCTGCCTCTAAGGTAATCGCGGATAATAGCTTTAGCAGCTTCAGATATGTTAAGCTCTTTATCTTTACCTACGAACCATCCCCTATGTTTAGCCAAACTCTCGAGAATCTCTATAGGTTCTGTACTATCGATACCATAAGCTTCTTTGAATGCATACCTGTTATTCTCTATGATATACAATATAAGTTTAGAGGCTAAGATTACCGGGTTCCCTATTTTCTCGATAGGTCTAGCTCTGATTTGCAGTTCAATATCGTCGCTATGCACAGGTATTACACCAGGTGTGTCTATGAGGTATATACCAGGTGCTATTTTGTACCTTTGGCTTACTTTAGTGTATCCAGGGGAGCCAGGGTAAGGACTTGTAGAAGCCGAGTTCTTACCTTTTAACGCGTTTATTAACGAGGATTTCCCTACCTTAGGGTAGCCCACAACTGCGACAAGTGTTGGGTTTGTTGTTGAGAACGATTTTATCAATTTCTTGAGATCTCTCCTAGTCTCTCTGATTTTCGAGGAGAAACATATAGCTGTAAGACCTTCTACAGACCTTAGATACTCAACCCAAGCTCTACAAATCCTCATCGGAACTAAATCACATTTATTTAAAACCACGACAAGATCTTTACCTTTCCTCTTAACCATGTTCTCAACAATTCTACACCTTGTAGCTATAGGATTCCTAGCCTCAACTACCTCTAGCACTACATCAGCTTCAGATATCAACGTATCTAAGTCTCGCCACTTAATCAGTATCATTTCATAGCAACCTTGAATTCTCAAGAAACTCTACAGTTAACTAAGTTTAAATAGCTTAAAAAAGCTTTATACCTAGAGATGATGAGATGCGTGGGTATGACATTAGAATGATTAAGGTCTTGAGTGCTGACCTCCCTATACACTGTAACTCTAACCTGCTAAAGACTTCATATAGTTCTTTGAGAACGCTGTTTAGCCGTTGATCCCTTCTCGAGAAGGAGGTTTAGTAATTCTAAAGGTGTTGGTGCCCTACCGTATATTCCTTGAAACTTATCTATTTCCAATTTAATTCTACTCCAAATTTTCTTTGCAGCTAAGCAGAAGTCCGGAATTATAGGTTCTGGAGGTGCTGATGAGGTGTTTATCAGAATCTGTTGTTGAACATCCTCAGAGGCGAATGGATATGATAGACATGCATATGGCTTGTACTGATGTATCGTACATCTCCAATCACTTTGGAAAACACATGGACGTGGCAAGTAGTGATTATCGCCAACCTTCTTAACAACACTAGATACACATGATCCTAATTTCTTCTCGAGATCTTCTAGATCAAAGGGGTAGAGAGGTATATCCTGACCAGATTTACAACATATACCTCCACATCTCCGACATTCATTTGCTAAATCGTTGTCTACATTCATTACTACCTGGTATATAATCAGATACGCTATAACATTGAACGAAGGTATTCTGAAACTTTTTAAGAATTTCAGTACTGTGTATAACGCTTCAATATTTCCTCTAAGAGCTTCTTTTGTTAATCGATGCAATTTTATACCATCGACTATATTAGCTGGGTTTGACCTTATAGTCATAGGTACATTACCTCAAAATATTTCAATTATTTCTAAAACACTAAATAACATCTAAATAAATCCAATACAAAACTTAAAATTATAAATTTAAAGTTACCTTTAAAGAAAATTGCATGTTAATGAATTTTCAACTATCTGTAACCATTTGCCCCCTAGATGGTTGTTCCCTTTATTTCAAAGTTTCATTTAGGGACTTCTACCTCACCCACAGAACTCTAATAACCATTGTGAGGTCATGGATGGTCGTCGAGTTAAAACAGCGCAGAGCCCTCATCTACCTTCAACCCACCTAGGCTTAGAGCAGAACTCCCATCACCTAAGCGGGTCACCAATAACACATAAAGACTTCGAGATTTTATAAACTCTCGTAGGTCAACACTAATAAATACCAACGCTATGAATAATTATGGAAAACCAAAACAATCCCAAAATAAAGTAGATCTCATATAGATGAAGGAGATGTTGCCAACTTTAAAAATTAAACAATGATTATTTAGGGATAAACAACAGTATTAAGATCTTTAAGCGCGAAATCAGCTTGCATCGATATTCTGCCAGGTAATTTAATCTTTTTATATAATCAAAGACTCTACATAGAATTCGATAATATCGATGATCTTTATAGTATAAAGGTGTTCAAACTTTATTAACTATAGGCCCAGGTGGGAATTATGTATAATATTGGGAAAATCCTTAGGTTAGGGCACATAGTTAAAGATGATAATAGAACTCTTATCGTAGCTTTAGACCACGGTTTCATGGGTATAATCCAAGGTTTAGAAGATATAGAGAAGGTTATCTCAAAGGTTATAGCTGGAGGTGCTGATGCAATACTTATTAATTTCGGTATAGTCAAAAAAGTTGCACATCTAGTTTCCCGCAAAGTTGGGATAGTGCTCTCCATACCTTCCGATCCACAGTACGTTGAACTAGCTGCTAAGATAGGTGTTGATGCTGTAAAAACCACATACTTTGGACAAATACCTCTAAATGAGAAGGACTATGCCCGATTTAGCGCTGTAGCTGGAGCTTGCGAAGAATGGGGTATACCGTATATTGTAGAGCTCGTACCTTCAGACGAGAAAGGAAGAATTATGTATGAGCTAGAATTAGTGAAAAAAGCTGCTAGAATAGGGGCAGAGCTAGGAGGAGATATCGTGAAAACGGTATATGTAGGTCCTGTTAATGAGTACAGAAATGTTATTGAAACATGTCCTGTTCCAATAGTAGTGATGGGAGGGCCTAAGGTTAGTAATGAGAAAGAGTTTCTACAGATGATTAAGAATAGCATAGAGGCTGGCGCAATAGGTGGTGCGATAGGAAGGAATATATGGCAATATAAAGATCCTGAGAAAATGACTAGAGCAATATCAAAGATCATACATGAAGATATTACGGTAGAAGAAGCATTGAAAATACTCGAATCTTAGGAATAAATGGATATTCTGAGATCTGTCAATGAGATGCGAGTATAGCGTTATAAGATTTTAATACAGCAGGAGACTATCCGTTAATACGTGGTGCCGCGGCCGGGATTTGAACCCGGGTCACGGGCTTTCTCCGCGCAGCTATACTTCTTAGCTCGAGAGGCCCGCATACTTGACCGGGCTATACTACCGCGGCGCTATGATTTCTTGATGTTGTCCTACTTATAAGCTTTATACCTTTTGTATCTTTCTGTATTATTCGGTATGCCTAGAACTAGAAAGAAGTTAGAAGCATTGGTTAGGAGTGCGGCATTAGAGAGGATGAATATTCTTTTCATGTTAGGTGTTGAAGCTGTTAGATGTGGTAATATTGAGTTGGCTAGAAGGTATGGAGATCTTATATACAGGATAGCTATGAGGGTTAGGGTTAAGATCCCGCGAAATATTAAGAGATGGATCTGTAAAAAGTGTCGTGTGATAATAGTGCCTGGGATAAATGCTAAAGTTAGAACTCGTAGAGATGGTAAAACACTTAGGGTTGTTACACGTTGTCTTACTTGTGGGTGGATACATAGGTATGAATTTATGAGGTGTAGAAGAAGTGGTGAAGCTTAAGGGGTTAGCTGAGGAGCTGAGGAAAGAGAAGGTTAGTGTTCATAGAGCTGATGTCAATATAGGTAAAAAAGGTATGCACCCAGGTATCGTGGAAGAGATTAAGAGGATACTGGAGAAGCAAGGTTGTGTAAAAATTAGGGTGCTGAAGAACGCTAGAAATATTGTCTCAGAGAACGATATCGAAAGGCTTGCGGGAGAGTTGAACGCTAGTATCGTCGATAGAAGAGGCTATACCTACGTCCTCATATCCAAGAGAATCATATCAAAAACATATAAGAGGTCTTCGCGTAGAACACAAACAACTATTAAATCCAGTCCACAGCAACAAAACCAGGTTAAAACTGAGACAGGTAAACAGGTACAGGGTAGTGGAGATGGTCACAGTTAAGGATGTACCAGCAGATAAGCTCATAGTTGAGCTTGTACAGTACCTTAAACAAAATGTTCCACAGATCAGGCCACCTCGATGGGTAGCCTTCGTTAAAACAGGTTCGCATAGAGAGAGGTTACCAGATAACCCTGATTGGTGGTACTATAGAGCTGCATCAATACTAAGGAAGTTGTACCTAGCGGAAGAACCTATAGGTATAGAGACTTTTAGAACAATATATGGAGGGCTTAAGAGAAGAGGTTCAGCACCACCTCATTTCAGGAAATGTGGTGGATCTCATATAAGGAAGATACTTCAACAACTCGAGAAAGCAGGTCTTGTTATGAAAACCCCGAAAGGACGTGTAATTAGCTCTAAAGGTAGGGAGCTTCTAGATGAGCTCTCAAACAAGGTATTTCTAGAGATGGTTAAAACAAATCCGGAGCTAGCTAAATATGGATCTCCATCGCTGATGAAACAGCTTAGCTAGATTAACGTGAGATGAACTGCTGAGCGTAAAACAATTTCTACAACAACATATGTTAAGGTATAGCTACACATTTAAACCTATATCGATTTTATCTTTATAGTGTAACTAGAAAGCATAAGGTGATGTGTAATGTATGTTGAGGCTGAAGGATACTACTTTGTTGAAGACGAGGAGGTCGAGGCTCTGCTTGAGAGAAGGTATAGAGAATTGCTAGCTCGTAGAAGAGAAGTTGAGAGAAAACGTTTAGAGAAAGAGCTTGAAGAAGCTAGGAGACAAGAAATCCTAAGAACTATCCTGACACCAGAGGCACGCGAAAGATTATACAATATAAAGCTTGTTAGACCTGAGCTCGCGAAGATAGTTGAAGATAGGCTTATAGCTCTAGCTATGCAAGGCAAGATAACAAGACCTTTAACAGATGAAGAGCTTAAAGCTATACTAGAAGAGATTTACGAAAGGACTAGAAGAGATTTCAGGATAAGTATTCGCGAGAAATAACATTAAACATTAGGTGGAAAACCCTTGGCACATCACAAACCTTTAGCAAAGAAGCTTAGGCTTATCAACAGAGAGAAGAGTAATCAGCCTATACCTATGTGGGTAACAATCAAGACGAGGTTAAGGGTTAGAAGACCTTATAGGTTAAGGAACTGGAGAAGAAGTAAGTTAAAAGATGTGTAGAACTAGAGGTGTATAGCTATGCCCCAGGATAAAACTGAAGGGATATACGTAATCCATATGAGGAAAGTTTATAGAGCACGCCATAGAAGGAATAGAGATCAGAGAGCTATTAAGTATATAAGGACTTTTCTTGAGAGGCATCTCGGTGGAAAGGTTATTCTAGATCCTGCAATAAGTATCTACATATACAAGAAGAAGATAGAGAAACCGCCTAGAGTTGTCGCTGTAAGGTTTATGAAGATAGATCAAGGAGTCTACAAAGCTTGTCTAGCTTTACTCGCTAAGAGGTAGAGAGTATAGTGATTATAGAGAAGGCAAATTATTATGGAAATCCCCACATAGGCCTATATATATTTACAAACGATACCGTTTCGTTTATCCCAAGAGATTCCGAACCCAAGTTAGAGAAACTCGTGGAATCAGTGCTCGGTGTTACTGTATATAGATTATCCATAGCTGATACAAACCTCATCAACTTATTCATTGTAGGAAACAACAAAGGTATACTGGTTCCCCATATAGCTAAAGATTACGAGATCCAGATAATTAAACAAGCATTTGATAGGAATGTACTCGTTGTTAAATCTAGGTATACAGCTTTAGGAAATCTATGTCTTGTAAACGATAGAGCAGCTCTTGTCAGCCCATATGTATACAACGAACTAGCTAAGTACTTGAAAGATATTCTAGAAGTTGAGGTTGTCGAGAAGGGAACTATAGGTGAGATACCTACAGTAGGTTCTGCAGCATTTGTAAATAATAAGGGAGGTCTAGCTCATCCTGATGCCACCGATGAAGATCTTCATAAGCTATCCCAGCTTTTCAACGTTAGATTCGATGTTGGAACTGTCAACTTCGGTATAGGGTTTATAAAGTCTGGACTTGTTGGTAATTCTAAAGGTCTACTCGTGGGTGAAAAGACGACCGGCCCCGAGATAATGAGGATCAGCAAGGTGTTCGGTGATGAGTAGGGAGGTAAAAGTGTATAGGATAACAGGGTTCATGCTTATAGGGCAAGATAAATACCCTCAATGGGTAAAATTTGTCAAAGAGATACGAGCTCTAAAACCGGAGCACGCAATAGAGAGACTCTATTCCGAACTAGGTAGTAAGCATAAGGTTAAGAGAGCTAATATAAAAATCGTTGATATAGTCGAGATAAAGCCTGAAGAAGCTGAGGACCGGTTGGCTCGAGATCTTGAACGTTTAACATCGATGGTGTTAGAATGACATCTGCTATTAGTAGAGCTGATATAGAGAAAAACGTGCAGCAACTATATATGCAGCTTGAAGAGCTTAGAGCAGCTATACAAGCTCTTCAAACGAGATCGCTAGAATTAACCAACGAGATTCAGGAGATTAGATTAGCATACGAAACACTTTCATCTATTCAACAATACGGTCAATCAGATACCTTAACATCTTTAGATAGATACGGCTATGTATATGTCAAGGTTCAGCTAATCGATAAAGATAAAGCGATTGTGAGGATAACTAAAGATCTCTATGCACTGCTTCCGATAGACGAGGCTAAAAATATCTTGCTGAGTTTCGAGAGAGATATAACAGATGAGCTTAGGAAGGTAGAAGCGGATCTTAAGCAGTTGTTAAGTATATATAACCAAGTTCAGAAGAAATTACAAGAATATCTAGCGTTGCTAGTAGGAGAAGAGCCTCGGAGGACATCTTGAAGTGTTCTCTAAGCTTAGAGAAGTTTTAAAATCTTTTACTCAACGAGTAGCAGAAGTTCTCGGATATAGAGAGTTAAGTGAGAAAGAAATCGAGGAATTCTGCGAAAAACTCTTTGTAGATCTTGTAGAAGCTGACGTAGCTGTAGATATAGCTCAAACAATTGTAGAGTTATTCAAAGAAAAGTTGAAGAATGTTAAAGTCCCTAGAGGTAGTAATACCGAGGATACAGTTGTAGAGGTTGCAAAAGATATTGTACTCGAGCTTCTCAAACGTGGAGAAGCTCAGGATCCAGTTTTACTGATCAAGGATATGATAAGACAAAGTAAACCTGTTAAAATAATTTTTGTTGGAGTAAATGGTGTTGGTAAAACAACAACTATAGCTAAGGTAGCTTACAAGCTTATCCAGAACTCGTTAAAACCTGTAATAGTTGCTGCTGATACATTTCGAGCAGGTGCTCAAGAACAGTTAAAGAAGCATAGTTTAAACCTTGGAGTAGCTTTCATAGGGGGTAGGTATGGAGCTGATCCTGCAGCGGTTGCTTACGATGGTATAAACTTTGCTAAAAAGCATGGACTTGACGTAGTTTTGATAGATACTGCTGGTAGAATGCATGTAGATGTAGACTTGATGAATGAGCTGAGGAAGATTGTTAAGGTTGTGAACCCGAACTTGAAGATCTTGATTCTTGACGCGTTAACAGGTAACGATGCTATTGAGCAGGCTAAGTTATTTAATGAAGCTATAGGAGTTGACGGTGTTGTTTTAACTAAAGTAGATGCTGATGCTAAAGGAGGTGCAGCTTTAAGCGTAATAGTAGGTGTTGGCAAGCCTATATTCTACCTAGGTGTAGGTCAGAAGTACGATGATCTCGAAGTCTATAGAGCTCAAATAATTTTAGAAAGGCTTTTTAAGTAGATAACATAGGGTTTAATTCAGCTATCAATAGTTAGTAAGATCGTAACAGATATGCTGGGTGTAGTAGTTTGAGTTCATCACGAAAATTTACGGATTATTTCAAAGATATGAGGAAGGTGCTTGAGTTAGCTGAGAAACCCGAAGGTGATGAATTCAAAAATATATTCAGGATGATTATCTTAGGGTTTGTGATCGTGGGAGCGTTTTCTTTCGGTATCGTATATCTTGTTACATGGATTCTTAACGTGTTCGGTGCAGGGCTTAGGTAAGGGTGGGGATAATGGTTATGCAAGAAGATACCGAAAACATAGGTAGCGCTGGTACTTCGCAAGAAACCTCTATTTCTAGCTCTATACCTATGCGTAATACCCTTTTCATTGTAAGAACTACAGCTGGACAAGAGGTTAATGTATCGCTTCTTATTGAAACCAGGAGTAAGATAAACAATATCCCTGTATACTCTATCCTTGCATTACCTGCTCTAAAAGGTTATGTAGTTCTAGAGACAACAGGTCTACACTATGTTTACGAATCTATTAGAGGATTGAAGCATGTGAAAGGCAAGGTTTCAGGCACTCTTAGATGGGAAGATCTGGAATCTATGGTGAGGCCTAAACCTTTAATAGAGCTTCTACGTGTAGGAGAGGATGTAGAGATTATTGCCGGACCTTTTAGGGGGATGAAAGCTAAGATCACAGCTATCGATAAGACTCGTAATGAGGTTTCACTCAGTATTTTAGAGGCGAGCTATCCTCTAACAATTACAGTTCCTGTAGATTATGTGAGACCTGTTAAAGGTGAGAAGTAGATATGGTCAAAATAAAGATTATAAGAGTTCAGGTTAAGGGTGGAGAGGCTAAATCCGAACCTCCTCTAGGTCCAGCGCTTGCTGATACAGGTCTTAACGTAGCTGAAGTTATAGAAAAGATAAATAAAGTTACAGAGAAATACCGTGAACATACTGTAACGGTTAAGATTATAGTCGATCTGGATACCAAGGAGTATAACCTTGAGGTTGAACTTCCTACAACTACAAGCTTACTTCTAGCAGCAGCAGGTGCTTCAGAACCTTCAGGAGATCCTGTACATAAAAAAGTTGGTAATATAAGTTTCGAAGATGTTGTAAAGGTAGCTATTATGAAGAAACCTGAGTTAACAGCTAAAACATTGAAAGCTGCTGTGAAGACTATACTAGGTTCAGCGAGATCTATTGGGATCACTGTTGAAGGTAAAGATCCTAAAGAGGTTATTAAGGAAGTTGAGCAAGGTTTATATGATGAAGTCCTTAAGCGGTACGAAGAAGAGTGGCATAGTAGGTGATAAAAGTCGTGAGTTCGTCTCTTGAAGAGTTGAGACCTAAACTGAGAACAGCTATAGAGCTTGCGTTGAAGACTAAGAAACCTTGGAAATACGTTCAAAGCGTAGAACTTGTACTAACGTTTAGAGGTGTAGATGTTAAGAAAGAGCAAGAGTTCAGATTTAGAGACGATGTAGAGCTTCCACATGGTTCTGGTAAAGAGCCGAGGATATGCCTTGTAGCTGAAGATGAAATCGTACAGCAGTATTCAAAGCTTGTGTACATGGCTATACCGAGGAGTAAATTAGATGGTATAGCTAAGAAAGATGCTAAGAAAATTGCTCAGCAGTGTGATATAGTGTTAGTGAGGGCAACACTTATAGGTACTGTTGGAAGAACTCTTGGACCTGCTCTAGGTCCTAGAGGTAGATCTATAGTTGCTGTACCTGTTAACGCAGATATAATGAGCTACATTACGCGCTACAAAAAGATCACGAGGTTGAGATCTAAGGATCAACCATGGGTTGGGTGTAGGATAGGTACTGAGAATATGCCTCTATATCATCTAGTAGACAACGCTATGGCTGTTCTACACTATGTAGAGGAGAAGATTAAAAGACCTCTCACACAGATTGCAAAGATATACGTGAAGACCACTAGTAGTCCTGCTATAGAGGTGTAGAAGTAGATGAAAGCAAAGCTCAGGAACAAGCTAGAGACCCTTGTAAAGATGTATAAGCTATCGAAAGAAATGCCTAAGGAAGAGAAAATCAGAGCCTCTATCCAGAGGAAACGTGTTATAGTTGAGGAGACAAAAAAGTTGATAGAATCGTACAAAGCGATAATAATTCTAGACAATACCGGCGTACCATCAAAACTTTATAGGTATATAAGGCAGAGGTATAGCGATAAATTCTACATCAAGATGGTTAAGAATACAGTGTTTCTCAGAGCTCTGAAAGAGTTAAGTCTACCAAATGTTGAAGAGCTTGCTAAGTATTTGAAAGGATCCAACATGATCTTGTTTACAAATCTCAACTCGTTCGAAGCGAAGTTATTACTAGATAAGATAGCGGTGCCTCACAAAATTAAGCCTGGAGAAAAAATTGAGCATGAAATCGTGGTACCGCCGATGAGGACTGAGCTAAAGCCTGGCCCTATTATGAGTCTCTTCGGTAAACTTAAAGTACCTATACAAGTTAGGGACGGTGTTATCTGGATAATGAGGGAATCAATTATAGCTAGACCAGGTGATGTAGCGACACCCGAACTTGTTTCATTGTTTGAAAAACTCGGTATAGAGCCTAAGATGTTGAAGCCTAAGATAAAAGTAGCTTACGAGAAAGGCCTAGTTATACCAGTAGAACAGCTTGTTGTAGATATAGAGAGCACAAAGAATCAGATACTCGAAGGCTTAAAGATCTCTACAGCTTTCGCTGTAGAACTTGTTATACCGGATCCAAATGTGATCAAGTTAGCTATCTCAAGAGCTTATATTAGGGCTTGTAGTTTAGCATCAGAACTAGGAGTTGTAACCAGAGATACAGCTTCACTAGTATTCTCTGCAGCTCTAAGAAAAGCATTAGCATTAGCATCAGCTTTAGCTAGTAAGATACCTGAGCTAGCATCGATAGCAACTCCGCAAACAATTCAGCAACAAGTTGTAGTTGAGGAGAAGAAAGTAGAAGAGAAGAAAGCTGAAGAAAAAGAAGAAGAGAAGAAAGAAGTGTCAGAGGAACAGCTAGCAGAAGGTTTAGCAGCTTTATTCGGTTAAACCTTGAACACCTTTCTTTAAGGATTCCTCATCTATACCTCTATATTAGCGTGTCTACTCCTAAGCTCTTCTTCGTCTTTCCCTAGTCTAACCATAAGCTCAACTATAACAGAGTCTAGAAATACCATAGAACAATCCTCGAATAACGTGCCTAGCGGTGCTAAAGGTTCATGTATACCTAGTACCTGTCTAGCGAAGTAATCCTCAATCTCGCTAATCTTGGTACGACCTGGAACTTCAACTACTATATCAGCTATTTTAGCTAGAGGAGAATCTATATAAGATGTTATAGCTACAACAATTGCTCCTGTACGTTTAGCTGCTTCAGCTGCTGTAACGATTAGTGCTGTTCTACCGGAACCCGATATAGCTACCACAACATCACCTTCTCTAACGGGGGACACTATCGTATCGCCTAAGACGTAGACATCGTAACCTAGATGTTTTAATCTAAGAGCGAAAGCTCTACCGACAAGACCACTCCTACCAGCCCCCATAACCAATACCTTCTTAGAATTATAATAAGCCTTCACGAGAGTATCAATAAACCTCTCAACTTGACTCAGCTTTAACACCGATAACGCATTTGAAATAAAGTTGCTTATCTGAAGATAAGCTCTGTAAAAAGCTTGAAGATTTTTCACTAAATCGCCTTCCATCAACACAGATTCCCAAACGAATACCCTTTAAAAGCAAGTTTATAAGCTAAAGAGGGTATCAGATATAAATACAGCAAAGAAACTGAGAATATGAGCAAAACAATAAAAGCTTAATAAAGCACAGCATAGTAAACAGTACAGAACAGATGCCGCCGTAGCTCAGCCCGGTAGAGCGCCGGCCTTGTAAGCCGGTGGTCGCGGGTTCAAATCCCGCCGGCGGCTCCATCAACTCCAAGCTATTTTGAATATTTTCAAAGTTCTAAGTTATGAATCTTGTCATCGAATTCGCGTTTTTAATCTCGATATCGAAGTCCCAGCCGTAGGTTATCAACCTCGATAGGAAGTATGTGTAAAACCCTTCATCAGAGCCTATAGTGTTTACCAAGTCTAAGTTTAAGCTTTGAAGTTTTGTTTTCATACTTACGATGATAGTTGATAGCATAGCTGATACTAATTGTATCTGGTGATAACAATTTCCATCTAAATCTATATAAGATAAACGTGTTCTTAATTTTCTATGCTTTTCAATACCGCGGAATCTCCCTGATACTTGCACCTCGATTACTACTTCCTTACCTATTTTGATAGAGATATTTTCTACTCCTTCTCTATGTAGAAATCCTTTAATCACGTTTATAACATTTTGAGTATTACCATCTTTAGCTAAACAGTTCTTCGGCACGGCTATCTTCGTCTTAAGTTCTTCTATTTCTCTATAGAGTTGCCTCAACCTCGAGATCACTATCTTAATGGTGGTTATAACGGGATGTATGTAGTAAGCTTTAGATTGGTTACAGCGGTAGTTGAGGCAGAAATCTATAACTGTTACAGGTAGTTGACGTAGTTTCTCGCTTATATCGTCCAATATAGATGGAAGCTTATCGTGGATATTCGCTATAATTACACGTTTCTTATTAACTAGTGTTGGAAGAACTTTAAGTAGGTAACCAAGTTTTTCAGTATCTAGAGCAACTACGTAAGTACTGAGACTCTCCTTGTCTAGATATTCTGCTATTTTATATACTACATCTCTATCTCCAAGAATAAATAGGTGCAGCTCATCCATGTATAGCTTCCTCATAGTTTATGAGCTAGACCTACAGCTTGCTCTATTGATTGTAAACTCAGCATCTCAATCCATAATCTAAGACCTTTCACAATATTTTCTACAACTTCTCTTGGGTTCTTCATCAACGCTGTACCAACTTGTACTGCTCGTGCTCCTGCTAATATCATCTCTGCTGCTGTAGCCCAATCGTAGATACCGCCGCAGCCTATTATCTCTGCTTTCGTTTCTCTATACACTTCATAAACAACTCTTACAGCTATAGGATGTATTGGTGGCCCTGAGAGCCCTCCAAAGATATTCGTTAGGAACGGTTTTGCTGTATATACATCTATATACATAGCTTTAACTGTGTTTATCAATGTTAAAGCTCTAGCCCCAGCTTCAAGAGCTTTGATAGCTGAGTCTACGACTTTGTCACAGAGACCTAGTTTAGCTATAACAGGTATCTTCACTGTAGAGGATACTGCTTTTACAACATTGTAAACAATGTGGGGATCGGAGCCTATCTCTATCCCATAGCCTTTCGCATGAGGACAACTCAGGTTAAGTTCTACAGCATCAGCATTACTGGTATCAGCTTTTACAGCAACTTCAACGAATTCCTCTTCATTCCTTCCACCAACACTGACTATGATAGGTATACGAAATTTCTTAGCTTCTGATACAAGCTCTTCAACTATATCTTTACCCGGGTTTTCAAGACCTACAGCATTTAGAAGACCTCCTGTAGGTAGTTCTACAATTATTGGAGGGTTATATCCTTCCCTAGGTTTAGGCGTTATAGTCTTCGTAACTACAGCTGATACTCCGTAGCTAGCTAATCTAGCTATATGCTCTCTATAAGATCCTAAAATCCCACTAGCATTCATTACCGGGTGTTTCAACCTTAGGCCTGCTATATCTACAGCTAAAGACATTCACTTAGACCTCGTAAAGAATGTTATGGGTAGGGGTTCTATCTTCTCAACAACATCATTCTCGTTGTATACCAAGAAGCCTCTCACTATTGTTGCTCTGATAACACCTTTCAACTTTGTAGATCTATAAGGTGAGAATTTCGATTTCGAGAAGAATTTCTGAGGATCTACTCGCACTTCTTTATCTAGGTCTACCACTGTGTAACTAGCGATACATCCTTCATAGAAACATCCCCATCTACGCAGACCTACTATTTTTGCAGGTCCTCTTGAAAGTAGTTTAACTACGTCATCTAGTTCTATTAAGTTCATCGAGACCATGTTTAGAACAAGAGATCCTATAATATCTAGCGAAGCTATTCCTGATGGACATTCATTGAAATCCTTATCCTTTTCATCAACACTATGAGGAGCGTGATCAGAGCTTATAGCATCGAATAGCTTTAGATATTTCGAGAGTATTATTCTCGTGGTATACGATCTCAATGGGGGGTTGACCTTAGCTAGACACTTCATATCCCTTTCATGAGCAGAGTCGAGGTATACATAGTGAGGACATGTATCTACTGTGAAACCGTAGTGTTTAGCTAGTATTAATGTTAATACATTGGTTACATGAGTAATATGTATACGGATACCTTGGTTAGCAAAGAGCCTTAACCTATCTAGTGTTGATAACTCACTTTCGATAGGTCTACAAATACTTCTATAACCTTCTTCACAGTCCTCTAACATTAACGGGTCTTCAGCATGTACTACAACAAACTTTTCAACTCTATCATCGATGCTTCTCATAACGTTAACAACCTTGTCTACCTGTTCTAAATCTTGAGGAAATATCTTCACACCGACCACCCCCTCTGACAACAGCATCCTCTTCAACTCTTCTTCATCTCTAGAAGGCGCTACATAGATACCGAAATCTACATAATTTCTATTCTTCAGAGCTTCTAGCTTCAACTCTAAAGCATACATATTATCTATTCTAGGAACAGTGTTCGGCATATCTATAACAACTGTAAAACCGCTATGGATAGCAGCCCTAGTTCCACTTTCTTCATCTTCTTTATAGCTAAGACCCAAGCCTCTGAGGTGTACATGTATATCTATGAATCCTGGGAGCAGAAGCCCAGATCTAGATAGATCAAGACATTCGTATTCTCTGCAGATGTTTGTATCGATGTAGTTATACCTTTTAACTACGAAACCATTCTTAATAAGTAACATAAGCTCTTTCGAGTATCCGTCTTCGTAGACCTTAGCTATCAACACTCTCTCTAAGATGATACCCCACCTCGTTACAACTGAAGACAGGTCCTTCGATACATAGAAGTTTCGTTGATGATTTTATATAGCAACTACCACAGATACCTAATCCACATTTAACCATAGTTCCTAGAGCTACATAAACATTGTTTCCCTTAACGTACTCACATACTTTGCTAAGCATAGCTGTCGGACCAACAGCTAGTATTATGCTGTAGGCATTTATATCGATAGACCTCAAGGCATCTAAAACAGTACCGCATATACCATAGCTACAATCTTCTGTCACTATAATTAAGCTGAATTTTTCGCTGATTTCGGGGTACAGATTCTTGAGATTGAATAGCTCTCCTCTTTCCCTGACTCCCCATACGAGGTCGAGACGTCTATACCTAGACCTAGATATAAAGAACGGTATAGGTGCTATACCTATACCGCCTGCAAGTACAAGAATATTCTCCAGATCGTTCTCTACCACAAATCCTCTCCCCAGAGGACCTTTCAACGCTATTAAATTGCCTGGATACAGAGTTGACAGTTTTCTAGTGCCTTCACCTCTTACTTTGAACAGAAATTCTATGACATCCCTTCTTCTATACGCTATACTTAAAGGTATTTCATCTACTCGTGGTACCCAGACCATGAAGAAGTTGAACGGTTTCACATCTTCTACTCTATACAAAGGCTTTACAGCGAGTCTATACGTATTCTCAGCTAAATTCTCTATGTAGAGTATTCTCGCTGGTATCAACGGCATAGGGTCTATCTCCTTATAAGCCTAGGTATATCGTCTCTAGTTACTATCACTCCACAGTAATCGCATTGAAGGAGTAGAGGTTCTCTTGAAATAGTTCTAAACCTCGATTTCAAAGGTTCGCGATCTTTATTCGTTATACAGGTAGGGTTAGGGCATTTAATTATATTCTCTACTACATCGGGTACTCTAGCCTTGAACTTCTCAACAACAATAAAATTCTCTATAATGTTTATGGTTGCCGTTGGCGCTATTAACGCTATCACATTTACCTCATCTACTGTTAGCTTCTTCTTCTCTATCTTTATAATATCTTTCTTCCCTAACTTCTTGCTTTCAACATTCATAAGCACAGCTATTCTTAATCCTTCTTGACCCGATATCCCTAAGACTTTCAGTATCTCGAGAGCTTTACCTGCAGGTATATGGTCTATAACTGTTCCCTCCAGAATCTTCGGAACTATTAACGTGTGTACTTCTCCTGACGGCATTACCCAGCACCTAGTACGAGTGAAAGTAAAGCCATTCTTATCGGTATACCTAGTTTAGCTTGGTAAAAGTATGCAGCATATTTAGAGTTATCAACACTGTAATCAATTTCGTCTACTTTAGGAAGTGGGTGTAGAACTTTTAGATGGGGTTTACCTTTCATCAGCATGCCAAGGGTTACTATGTACGATCCCCGAACTTTTTCATATTCAACAGGATCGGGGAAACGTTCTTTCTGAATACGTGTTACGTATAGAACATCTATCTCTTCTATAACTTCAAGTATACTATTCTTCTCCTCAAACACAAGCCCTCTATCAATAAGCTCTCTCCTTACTTCATCTCTTATACGGAGTTGAGGAGGTGAAACTAGGTATACTTTCTTTGGTTTATAGAGCGTAAGTCCATATATAAACGATGTAGCTGCTCTTCCGTATCTAAGATCTCCTAGAACAGCATATGTAAGACCATCTATTTCACCAAACAATTTCTTGATAGTGTACAGATCTATCATGGCTTGCGTTGGATGGTGTTGTCTTCCATCACCAGCATTGATAACAGGTTTTTCAGCAATTTCTGCTGCATATTTAGCTGCTCCCTCAAATCTGTGCCTAACAACTATTAGGTCTGAGTACGAATCAAGCATACGAATGGTGTCGGCAAAGCTTTCACCTTTAGCTATACTCGAAGCTTCTTCACCTACAATCGATATAACGTCTGCACCTAGCTTCTTCGCTGCAACTTCGAAACTCAATCTTGTACGTGTAGAAGGTTCGAAAAAGGCTAGGGCTACAATTTTACCTTTGAGAATCTCGAGCTTTTCATTGATTTTTATAAATCTATCAGCGAACTCGAAAAGTGTTTCTAGGTCTTCTCTCGTGAAATCGAGTATCGATATAATGTCTCTAAACATAAACTTGGCGGACATCTCAATACCCTACATCACTTTCCTGTAGAGCTTTTAAATAGCGATACGTAGTTAAGAAGTTCTCTATACTGTTCCTCTGTTATAAGCTTCTCCTCGTAGAGATGCTTAAATATATCAGATGCTCTTATGTAGCTGTAGAACTTCATACCCAACTTCTCAATCTTCTCTCTAGCACCTTGCTCTCTATCAACTACAACCAATGCTGCTAAAGGTATTCCTCCAGCCTCTTTTACAGTATAGAAAGCATGTTCAATAGATCCTCCAGTTGTAGCTACATCATCTACTATTATGCATTTCTTCTCGCTAACAACACCTTCGATAAGGGTTTGCATTCCATGCATCTTCTTTTCTATCCTTACATAGGATAAAGGTTTTCTTAATCTACATGCAAGAAAAGTTGCTAAAACTATACCCGAGGTCGCTATACCTACTATAACATCGTATTCGTTGAAGTTTATGAAATAAGTAAGCTCTTCTACAAGTTTCTCAACCAGATCTGGATAACTGTACATCAGCCTTAGGTCTATGTAGTAAGGGCTTTCGAGACCCGATGTTAATCTAAATTTCCCGAGTTTCAGCATCCCCCGTCTGTACAACTCTAATGCTAACCACGACATTTAATCACCTTTTCTTTCTGCTCTTTTACAATATTTAAAGCTGTTTCTCTTGGCCTACTTGAGTATGTAATAGCTCTCCCAACGATCTCGTAATCAGCTCCTGCACATATAGCATCACCAGGCATAGCCCCCTGAGCTCCTACACCTGGAGCTAGTATCTTCATATCGACGCCTAGTCTACTCCTAACATACTTAATTACTTCAAGTCTTGTAGCAGGTGCAACTACGCCCCAGCTCTTAATGCTTCTCGCAATCTCTAAGAATTCGTCTAGGTGTTTATCTATAAACTCTTGCGATCCTCTATGCGACATAGATACAACTAGTACTAGCTTCAGATCCTCATCCTCGCATACTTTAGCTAGTACCTCGAGACCTTGATCAACACCTACAAAACTATGTGCTATAACAGCGTTAAAACCGTAGTTCTTCAACATCTTGGCGACGGTAGCCATTATATCCCCTATATCAGCAAGCTTAAGATCAGCTATCAAAAGACCTTCATAATCCTTGAAGATCCCGGCTATATCTTTAACCCCTCGAGCCAATATAGCTGGCAACCCTATTTTAAAACCTTGAGCAACATCCTTCAGAACTTCAAATCTTTGAGATATCCAGAGCCTGGTATCTACGTTCGGAGGTGGATCGAGCGCCACAATTAACAGTTCTAATCACCACGTATTCTACTTAGGTCTAGATTTTGTATTAAGAAATACGCACCCAAACAATATAGGTCTTTTTACCAAATTTTGCCTCGAAAGTTTTCTTAAAATAAAGTTTACATAGATAGAGTGCCTGTAGCTAGGAATAGTTACATACTCTTCTTGCTCCAGAAAGGACATACAGCACATACTTCTGGATGAGCAGAGACCATTACTCTATATACGTCGCCTTCCTTAACTGTGAACATAGTAGGCATCTCTACACCTAGTTTTACGTAATTGCATAACCCGCTGATTACGTTATAGTATACGCATAGATTTCTCTTTTCCTTACCTATGAAGACCATATTCGCTAAAATTTCAGCAACATCCTTAACATCAGCATCACTAGGTCTACTATGTTGCTGAAAATCGTTTCTGATGTGACTATCGAAGTTGCCGAATATCTTTAGAACACTTCTAGCTAAATACTTCAGACCTTGACCTAAACTCTGCAACTTAGTTCTCGTAATTCTTAGTGCTGTGCTACGCATAGCTATTACCTACTAAACTTTAGCCCTAACAACCTCTTGAAACCTTGAGAACTCTTAAGAACTACACTACTTGACCAGCACATAACCGGTACGAAAAACTCTACTCTTACTCTCTAAAAAATGTATATATCAGCGCTTTGGCCCTTCATCACTGTTCAGAGTTTAGCATGTACATCATTGAATTGCTTCTTGAACTAGTTCATACATCGGGAACCTATCTTATGTGTTGATGCTTTCCACAAGGTTTACACTAGTTTTTCGAAGTTAATTAATATTTAAAACTTGATTATGTTAGCTAAGAAGTTCGGTGGTTTTAGAGATGGAATTAGGATTAATGGTTATCCAGGGTATAGGGAGAGGAAGCAGTATGGTTATCAAAGTTAGGAAAGTGCATGTAGTGAGGAGATCTAGGTATCAAGAGATAGTTGTTGCAGATGTAGAAGATTTCGGTAGATGTTTAGTACTAGACGGCTATATTCAGAGCTCCGAAGTTGATGAGCATATATACCACGAATCACTAGTACATCCAGCTATGGTCCTGCATCCGAATCCTTCAAAGGTCCTCATAATAGGTGGAGGTGAGGGTGCAACACTCAGAGAAGTTCTAAAACATAACATAGTCAGGAAAGCCGTTATGGTAGATATAGATGAAGATGTTGTTAAGGTATCCAGAGAATATCTGCAGTCTTTTCATCAAAATTCTTTCAACGATCCACGAGCTTCTGTAGTGATAGCTGACGGCTTTAAGTATATATCTGAAGTAAACGAGGTCTTCGACATTATCATACTAGATCTAACAGATCCATACTCAAGCGATATTGCGTCAGCACTATATACAGAAAGTTTCTACCGCATGGTCTACAGCAAGCTATCCGACGACGGTGTTATGGTTACCCAAGCAGGGTCTGCGTTTTTCTATAGAGATGTATACGATAGAGTAGTGCAAGCTGTTAAAAATGTTTATCCATACTATTTAGAGTACCAGGTATGGATACCATCATTTGGATACGCATGCAATTTCGTACTAGGTTCTAAGAAGTACAACCCCTACGAATATCTCAAGAGTAGCTATGTAGACAAGGTACTGCGGGAAAGAGGAGTTAGTACAAAGTTTATAAATGGGGTAAGACTTGAAGCATTAATCAACCTAGGGGTTTATTAAACGAGGGTTTTTCGTATCTCTTCCAACGTTTAAAAACATAGAGCATTGCACTAACGAGGATGCAGACCTGAACTACTGTTAGAGCTAATGCTGATATTACAACCCACATCCTAGCATCGTCTGGTTGTTGTGATAGGGCATGTCTCAAATCTTCTAATCTTGCTCTGTACAGCTCATTCTCTATCCCTACTAATCTTAAACCAGCACTATTCAATGTTCTTACAATCTCGGTTAGTAGTTGAAGAACCTCATCCTTAGTCATATTCACAACACCTTGTTCCCGTAATTCCATGTATATAGAGATGTTGTTAACTGTTTTGTTAAGCTCAACTTTTATACTAGGATCTTGTAGGCTGTATCTATTCATTAAGTGCTCTACCAGTTCTAGAAGTACTAGTTTATCTTGAACATATGTGTAGATGAGGTTTAAAGTTTGAGCTACGAAATCTAGGCTCTTCATATTTTCTAAAAGCTCCTTCTCTTCATAGGGTAGATCTACTCTGTAGAGAATGCCTAAAGATATGTTAAGCGTAGGTATGATCCAAGGCAAGACTATGAAAGCGTTGTAGATATCTGCTAAGCTTAGTCCTTGAACAGAGATATCTAGTAATTCAATACTTTCTACTGATGCTATATACGTATCTACCTTTGCGTACATAGGTATATAGGTCGTGTTAAAGTAGCTCAAAGCATTGCTAAGTTTATCAATTTTATTAATGCTTAAACATTTAGCTAAGTAGTAGGAGTACATCTTTGTGTCTAACTGTATATCGTAAATGCTTAGCTTTACAAGAGTAGTATTCTTTAAGTAGTTCACTTTTACGAATGCGTAGTTCATGTTTATAGTTATATTTCTGTCTAAGCATTGCAATACAATGGTCTTAGGGAATAAGAATCTATGATAAGATTTGTTCACGTATTGATTGGTATAGAGCTTCATCTCTATATTTAACCACTGTACAACTACGTACCTTTTATTTACAACTATATTGCTATCTATACTTAGCGAAAAGTTTTCTCTGCTGTAAGTGTACTGATAATACATCCTCTCATTACCTATGAGAACAATCGATAACTTAGTAGAACTCCTCCCATATACCGAGTTACCACTTTGCTTTATATAGTGAAAACCTTGCCTATCTATATCGAGAACCACATGCTCCATAATACCTGTACCGTTAGTACTATACCTCCAAATAACAGAGTTCGTGTAGATGGTGATAATGTTAGAATTCTGCAATCCATAATATACTAGGGTACGCATGGTGCTCAGTACTAGTACTATCACTATTACAATAACGTAGCGGTTTAGGTTAAGCAATTACCTAGCCCTAACAGTATCTCCTTAAAATTTCTCCCCTATAGAAGAGCTATTTTTACCTTACGCACTTCGCTAAAATTTAAAATTCTTATCAACTATATTGCCAGAGGAAAAATTCGTACCTATAGCAATAATTAAAACATTCTTACAGCATCAAAAAGATAATGCAGAAGATTATCTAGGTAAAGTTTATTCTATCGAGATGTTTTATTGACTACTTCGAGTAATTTATTGAGCTCTTCTTTCACCATAAACTCTATATCTCTCTGATGTACCCTTATGAGGTGTAGATAAAATCCACGTTTTGTGAAAGGACCTTTATCGCATAGATTACACCAAAGACCACTATCTCTTCTAACTATCGATAGAACTATTTTATCTATTGCTTTATCCATCAACGGCGTTATGGAGGGGGATACTAGTTCTCTAAGTTCATACCTCTGATTTAAAGCTGAAGCTCTTCTAGCCACGAACTCCACTAATTTTCTTAGTGCTAGCTCATACCTCATTAAGACACCATAACTTCTCTTTTATGTCAAGACAAAATTTAAGAAGTTAGTCATTTGAGGATGTTTCTTATATACAATATAAAGCACTATATTGTTAGCAAATCAAAAATCGTTGTAGAGTTGATGAACAAAAGCTCTCCATAATGTGTAGACCGCATGAATGGGATGATTTTGAAAACAAGTTTAGGGATGATGTTCTTTCTAAATTGTAGCTACCCTGATCATTGTTGGTTTGCGACCTTGTACATTCTTATGCTGATCACTATTTTGATGCTATACATTTAACAAGCTCGACAACATCTTCTTCTCTGCACTTAGACTGGTTAATACACATTATGTTTACTATATAGGATATTGATGTACATTTTTCTTGGTTTTCTAGGCATATCGCTTCCTCGGTAACACTATACCTATAGTTATCGTCTACACATTCGCTAAACATGCCTAAGCTCCTTCTAGCTATAACGATTTCGCTGAAATGGATCGTTTCTTCGTATAGTTTTCTATCTAGGGCATGGGGTAAGGTGTCCAGTATTGCTATAATTTTTGAAGTTTCGCTTCTGAGTATCAAGGCTTTTCTGTGGGTATCTATGAAGAATTCTAGTATCCTTGACATTGCCAACCTTACTCCATATACTCTGCTAGAGAATTCTGTTACTATCTTCCTTCAGCAAATATCTATAGCTACTGCTTAGGTTAGTGTTAAGAGAAGCTTTAGCTCGGATCCGCAATAAGGACATTTCATGTGTATAGTTTTCTTCGCATCTGCTATACAGAAGTACGCATCTTGTGTTCGACTACATTTCGGACATACATATATTATGTCGTCGCCTATGTACAGCTTCTTTGCACATATTCTACATTTAAGCTCTACCCACCCTTTATGTCCTGAAGCATTGCATCCTCTAGGTTTTATCAAACTTTACCCACCTTACATACTAGTGAGAAGCTAGCTGAACACATTTTAAGTATTGTTGCTCGTAGTAATTCTAGAGGTGACCTCAATGCCTTTAGTTATAGCAGCTTTATCTGATGTCCATAGCCCTCGGTATGTATCACTACTTACAGCCTCTATTAATAATTTCGTGTCCAGGGGTGTGGAAGTAGATCTAGTACTGCTGGCAGGGGATCTAGTGGATAAGAATAATTATGCCTATCTCCACATAGTTCTAAAGGTTATAGAGAAGCTGAGGAATATACATGGCGAGATACCGCCTATTCTAGCTGTATTCGGTAATGAGGAGTACCAAGGATACGAAGATAGGTATCGAAAGCTTTATCCACACGTTACTTGGATCGATGATGAAATTCGTAGCCTGAATATCAATGGAGTGGATCTCTGTATTGTTGGGAGTAGAGGGGTTTTGATGAAGCCTACGGTATGGCAACAGAGGAATATTCCGAATATAGAGTCTGTGTATAGGGCTAGGGTTTCGAGGATTAAAGAGATGCTACGTGTATGCAGAGGAAAAGGTTTCACTATACTTGTCACACATTATGCTTCTACGCTAGCTACACTCGAAGGTGAGGATCCCCGTATACATCCGTTCCTGGGTTACCCAATACTAGAGAAGTTGAATGATAACGAGAAACCTAGTCTAGCTATACATGGTCATGTACATAACTCTGTGAAAATCTATGCTAAAGTAAATAGTGTCTCTGTTTACAACGTATCTTTACCAGCTGCAAAGAGTGTAACTGTTATAAACATAGACCCTGGTTCTCGATAACTAAAGCTATGTTGCTGAGTACTGAAATAATATTACCTTGGGAGTAGCAGTATACCTAGGCTTAAGATGGCGAAGATCAGTGTAAACTATAAGATTTGGTGGTACCAGAGAACATCTTTAATATGCCTGGCTATAGTATTTACTGCTTACGGATTACTTCTCCGAATACCTACTCACATCGTATTTCTCGTCTTGCTCCACGTTATGCCTAGCATCTTTAGTCCTCAACATGTTTGCAAAGCTATACCTATAACAAAACGTATCTACTTCAACTACTGTGGAGCACTTCTACCTCTCCTAATAGCGTTGACGATCTTCGTGCAGAACATAGTTCGCTGGGACTACGTATTGTTATCTGTAGTATTTTCTATTACTTTATCTGTTTTGCATACCTATGTAACGGATAGGTTTACTCTTGTGAATGTGCCTAGATACTTCATAGCAATCACCTCTCTAATTATAGCATTGCTAGGGCTGGATACTGCGTACTATCTTTTACCTTTTGCAGTAGTTACGGGGATCATACTTGGCACAGACATTATCCCTTATACAGTGATGAGCGTGAGATCTAGGGAAAAGAGGAAGATCATTATCGGGGGATTCATGGCTCTAGACTCTATAACCTTATCCCTGATCTTCTCCCTCACAATCTTAACTACGATTAAGCTCCTCTACACAATTTATTTTTATTAAAGAATTTTTAAAAGCTGATAATTACGCAGACATACCTCATCTCTTTGAATAGGATTTCTCTATGAGAACCTCAGAACAGTATATATACTTTCTTACTCACTACACCATGATGTATAGACCAAGGTGTTGAAACTTTGAAGATAGCAGTCATATCTGATCACGCAATACCTTTGTGGAGCTCTCGCCAGATACTTCTAGCTCTAGAGAAGCTAGGTGTAACACCGCAATACGTAAGGCCTTCAGAGCTTGTCTCAGTTTTCGGTGAAGGAGAGTACTCTGTTCTCCATCTACCTTCTCTAAAACCTCTAGATGTTGATGGAGCTATCCTGAGAGATCTTGGGACATCTTTAACGCTCGAAACTTTCCTCAGAAGATGCAATGTTATACGACATCTCGAAATGCTTGGAACGCTAGTTGTAAACCCTATAGAATCTGTTATCACTGCTAGAGATAAGTATCGCAGCTTGCTACTTCTATTTAAAGCAGGTATTCCTGTACCTAAAACTTATGTTTTAGAAGACTTCATGATAGTGCCGAAAATCGTTGAGACGTGGGGTAAAGCTGTTGTAAAACCTATTGTAGGTAGTATGGGTTTCGGTGTAGTGATGACAGAGAACCCTGATGTTGCGTATACAGTAGCTAGAACTCTTCTCCAGCTTAAGCAACCTATCTACATACAGAGGTATGTAGAGAAACCTGGAAGAGATATCAGGGTTTTGGTTATCGGTAACGAGATAGCGGCAGCGTACTACCGTGTTCAGGTATCGCCGAATGCATGGAAAACGAACGTAGCTCAAGGTGCTAAACCTGTCCTCATACCTAAACCAGATAAGGAACTGGAAGACCTAGCCTTAAAGGTTATAAAGATCTTGAATCTACACTACGCTGGTATAGATGTAGTAGAATCTCCTGATGGATATAAAGTACTAGAGGTTAATGCTGCTCCTCAATGGAAAGGATTGCAAAAAGCTACAGGTATCAACCCAGCTACAAAATTAGCTACATACGTTGTTTCTCTTATAAAGCGGTGACAAGTATATCGATGATGATTACGCAAACCGTCTGATACATGATGACGAGCTCTCGCACTGATTGCTACTCTCTATACGAATGCGGAGCACACTCATAGATTTAGAGGTGTGTATTCATATATATCTTAATAAAAAAGTGTATACTGTTGGGCAATTCTATCTTGAACTTACTTCAAGAAGAGTTTCCTATCCCTCTGTTCCCTCCTCTATGAATACTATGTTGTTAGGATTGAAACCGAACTCTTCTATTAGAATCTTTTTTATCTTAACTCTATGATCTCCTTGAATCTCTATCCTACCATTTTTGAAAGTTCCTCCAGCTGCTAACTTAGATTTTAGGTAAGAAGCCAATTTCTTGAGATCGAAAGCTTTGCTATCTATACCCTCTACCACTGTTACTACTTTCCCTAGTTTTCTCCGTTCTAACTTTATCTTCACTACCTGGGATTCTGTTTCTAGTTGTGAACATAGCTCTAGAGGTAGTCCTGCGCAGAGGTTATCTAATTTCATTGGCTTACGTGCCCAGATCTCTTTTTGTATAACAGTTTAAAAGTCTGACTGATCTTTGCTAGAAATTAGGTGTATACAATGGTTAAGTATGTATGCATTAAGTGTGGTAAAGAGTTTGACGAGTCTGAACTAGCCGTGATGCTTAGCATTAGATGTCCGTATTGTGGGTATAGGGTTATAGCTAAAGCTAGAGGAAGCGATATTAAGATCTTGAAAGCTGTTTAAATAAATCAAAGGTTTCGAGGTTAAATTGTTATAGGTATTCACTTAGCTTCCTGCCTAGCTGTTTCCTCTTTTCCTTCTCCCTCTTCAGCGCTTGGTAGCTTTAGCGAGCTCAATACCTTTGTCAACTCTTTATACCTATTCCTAACAGTAACCTCTGTAACACCTGCTGCAGCAGCAACTTCTTTTTGCGTTCTTCTCTCATCATTTATTAGGGCTGCTATGTAAACAGCTGCAGCAGCTATTCCTGCAGGATCTCTTCCAGCTGTAACACCTATCTCTCTAGCTCTGTTTATGATTTCTATAGCTAATCTTGCTGTAGCTCCGCTAAGCCCTAGTATAGAAGCTATTCTCTGTGCGTATTCCGTAGCATCGACTATCGGTATCTTCAAGTTCAGCTCTCTAACTAAGAGCCTATAGCATCTAGCTATATCTTTCCTACTACTCTTGGTATGTTTAGCTATCTCATCGAGAGTCCTAGGAACCCCATGTATTCTACAAGCTGTGTACAGAGCTGCTGCCACCATACTCTCCATAGCTCTACCTCTAACAAGCTCTTTCTCTATAGCTTTCCTGTAAATCAGGATAGCCTCTTCTCTTACGAACCTAGGTATATTTAATTGCTCAGCTAACCTCTCAAGCTCATTAAGTGCTTGCAAAATGTTCCTGTTTACAGCACTCTGAATCCTTGTTCTGCTATGCCACTTCCTTATCCTTATCAATTCTAGCCTACGTTTCAAGTCTAGTTTCCTACTAGAGGCATCTCTACCAAGCCAATCTATAATCGTTGAAAGACCGCTATCCTGGAGCGCTATATTTATCGGGCCTCCAGCACGACTTCTCCTCTCCTTCTCTTCTGCTGTAAAAGCGCGCCACTCAGGACCTCTATCAATAACATGTTCAGCTATAACCTCGCCGCTGTCTGCACATATCCATATACCGTTGATCTCGTCGTAAACAATGTTTCCGCTAGGACACCTCGAGATGATATCCTCTGGAGAAGGTTCTGAAGGGCGTATTACCATATTTAGATACCTTTAAGCTATACCGGCGAAAAGCTTATAAGTTTTTCGTATCATCCTCTACAAGAGTTTAACATAACAAAAGCTTAATAACACTAGAGTTCTAAGATAGAGTTCAGAAAGTAAAGAAATGTGGAAGCCGGGTCGTCTAGCGGTCAAGGATGCGGGGTTTTGGCCCCCGTGACCGGGGTTCGAATCCCCGCCCGGCTACCACTCACCAGCATCTATACCCTTCTACGCTGTAACCTCTGCGTAGATATATTATAGCAGCTAACTCGATAATGATTTTCGCCGCTAGGAAAGATGTTATATCTGAGTAATCGTAGGGCGGCGCAACTTCAACTATATCTACAACTCGTACACGTTTATCTACAACTGTCTCTAGTATCTTGAGTAGGGATAGAGGATCTATGCCTAGGGGTTCTGGGGTTTGTACCCCAGGGGCATAGGATGGGTCAAGGATGTCCACATCTATAGATATATAGATATCTTCGCATACAGCTACCCTTTTCCTCATCTCCTCTGAGACTTCCTTAGGATCTGATCCCTGCCATAGCTTAACTATTTCGAGTCTACCTCTAAACCTCTTATACTCCTCGACTTCCTCTTTGCTAACAGCTCTGACACCTACTATCAAGACTTGCCCCTGTGTTTCATCTAGTATTCTCCTAATCACTGTAGCGTGGTTGTATCTAGACCCGAGGTACTCATCCCTTAGATCAGCATGAGAATCGAATACCAGTAGGCATGGAGTTCTGCTTAAGGAAGCTAACGCTTTGAAACTTGGTAGCGTTATTGTATGTTCACCTCCAAGCAGTATAGGTATTCTACCTTCTCTGAGAAGCTCCTCAACCATCTCTTCTATTCTGCTAAGCGACGTTTTTACATCCCCTGGCGGCAGAACTATATCCCCTATATCTTCAAACCCTATCCTCTCGATATTAAGCCCTGTTAAAACTGAGCATAGCTCTAGAGATCTCGATACAGTTCTGATTCTAGTTGGAGCTTCTCTACACCCTGACCTAAACGAAGAGGATACATCAAGAGGTACGCCAACTATTGTGAAAGGTGTTCTACCCCTATCTACGTTAAACCCTAAGAAGGCGTTCCCTTGGTCTACGCTAACTATGTACAACTTGTAATTCATATCGAATACCTCAACACACTTTTCTCACGGTATAGGGTTAAGATTATTAACGTATATTACCAAGAAATATCTACAGTAGATCTGAAAACCGTTTATGCAGAGATGGTGAAGACTGGTGAGTTTAACAAAGTACGAGAAGGTGATGAACTTAGCTATTAGAAGAGGTTTCCTATGGCCATCCTTTGAGATCTACGGGGGTCAATCAGGGTTCTACGATCTGGGCCCCCTAGGCGTTCTACTTAAGAACAATATTGTAGAGCTTTGGAGAGAAGTATTCGTGAAACAACATCAAGAATTTGTGGTAGAGATCGAGACCCCTATAATAAACCCAGCTATAGTCTTCAAGGCTAGCGGTCATGAAGAACACTTCACTGATTACGCTGTTGAATGTACTTCTTGTCACCGTATTTTCAGAGCTGATCACTTAATCGAGGAGGTGCTGGGTACAAATGCCGAAGGTTTGTCTGAGGAAGAGCTTAACAAGATTATCAAAGAACACAACGTGAGGTGCCCTGTCTGTGGAGGAGAACTCTCTACTGTGAAGAAGTTCTTACTGCTCTTCCAAACGTATATAGGGCCCTACTCTTTGGAGAACTTAGCTTATCTAAGACCTGAAACTGCTCAAGGCATGTTTATAAACTTTAAACGTGTTTACGAGTTGATGAAACGTAGACTTCCTCTAGGTATTGCACAGATAGGTAAAGTCGTTAGAAACGAGATATCGCCTAGACAAGGACCTATAAGACTTAGGGAGTTCACCATAATGGAGATAGAGTTTTTCTATGATGAGAAAAACCCGCAGTGCGAGTTACTCGACGAGAGGTGTAGCGATAATAAGATCTATATATTGACAGCTGAACAGCGTATACAGGGAGAAACCAAACCTATAAGTATCTTGCCTAGCGAAGCTTATAAAGAGAAGATCATTTTAAGCCCTTGGCTTGCATACTGGATGTGTATAGCAGGTAAGTTTGTAAATATGTTAGGGATTCCGCTAGAGAAAACTTATTTTGAAGAGAAGCTACCTACAGAAAGAGCTCACTACTCTAAACAAACCTTTGACCAGATGGTTTTGGTCGATAAATGGGGTAAGCTAGAGGTTTCAGGGCATGCTTATAGGTATAGCTACGATCTTGAAAGACATATAGTGTTCAGCAAAAGCGATCTATATGCTGTTAGACAGCTTAAAGAACCTTTGATTGTTAGAAAGAGGGTTGCTAAATATGATAAGGTGGCTATACTAAAGCTCTTTGGGAAACAGGCAGGTGATGTATTTAAGAAGTTAGCTAAGTATTCACCTGAAGAACTACTCAAAATCTTAGAAAGCTCGCAGAGAGACGAAATAGAGATCGAAGGTATGAAGATTCCGCGGACAGTGTTCACCGTTGAAGATGTGGAGGAGAAGATCTGGGTCGAGAAGTTTATACCGCATGTAGCTGAACCTTCTTTCGGTGCTGAAAGACTTATGTATATAACTCTAGAGTATGCCTATAGAGAGCTAGAGGGTGGAAGGGTTGTTCTCTCGCTACCTAAGAAGCTTGCACCAATCAAAGTCGGTATAGCGACTCTCATCGATAAACCCCAGTTCGAGGCTCTAGCTTCTAGAATTTACAACATGCTCAAGATGAAGTACTACGTCGTCATCCTTGAGGGAGACTCCATAGGTAAGAAGTATGCGTATGCTGATGAGGTAGGGATACCCTTCGTTATAACGATAGATTACGATAGCGTAGTTGAGGGCTCTACGGTTACCGTTAGGGATAGGGATACCAGAAAACAGATAAGGGTACCTATAGCTGATCTAGCTAAAGTTATAGATCTAGGTCTAGAGGGTAAGGATATTACGGAGTTTGGCTACCCTGTCATTGAGCCAAAAGACTAATAATTTCCTGAGAGCTTAACGATATCAAGATGAGAACGTAATTTTACGTGTTTCCAGTGCGGAGGTATACTGTATGTATAATCAAGAGTCATCAGATGATCAACAAGTGAAAACACCTCTTACCCAAGATAGTGCACAAGCAAAGGAGGAGAAAGTAGATGTAAAGAAGCTTGTAGCTATTGTCCCGCCTCCAAGTGTTCTATTCGCTAAAGAGAGGAAGACGCTACGTGAGAAGAGGATAAGGTTGGTATACGATCCTTCAGTTAACAAAGATGAAGCAAAGATCTCTAAAGCGTTAGCTGAGGAGCTCAACATCAAGAACTTCTTAGAGATAACTGTTGCCGGTAAGAAGCGGTTTAGGTTCAAAGCTGTGATAATGGATTCCCTGCCAAACGATATTGTCTACGTTAATCCCGAGGTTATGAAGATCCATGGTGTTGCTGATAAAAGTATCTGTACAATAAGAAGTGCTGGCTAATACGGTGCTGTGGCTATGGAGAACCTGCTGAAAGCTCTCGAAGAAGCTGTCTACAGTCATAGTAAGTATATAGATAAGTGTAAACAGCTTATCAGAAGAGCTAGACAAGTCGATAGTGTAACCATATCTAAAGGGTTTAAAGAGTTGGCTAGGGAGTCTAAGAAGCTGGAAGAGGTGTTGATGATTCTCAGTAAGAAGGGTTTGAATAGCGTGGCGGATAAGGATTTAGAGACGCTATCGGCTGTAGTATTCTACGTATACGAGGTGTCTACAGAAGAGGAGCGTGACCTATGGAGTAGATACTCTAAGATTGTTCCTGAAAATATTGAGGAACACCAAGCTCGCTTGAACAGAGTGAAGATTTATGCTCAGAAGATACTGGAGCTCGCTGAAAGCTATGGAGGTGGTAGGTAGGAAGATCTTCTCAGCACTAGTGGATACTAACTAGAAAACTTAAATACTATTCTTGAGAACAAAGTATGTGAGCTTAGTGTGTAGTAGAAGCTCTAGGGTTCCGAGATGACAAGTGAGATAGTAGAACCCGAGCTGGAGAGGGTTAAGTTATCGTTAGCTGAAGAGAATCTGTTAGAGCAGATACGTAACTATATATCTAGGCTAGAGCCTTTGCTCCACGAAATCGAGGGTGTTATGGATGATCTATTTAAGCAGAAGTTTGAGTCGGCTAGGACTAGGATTGCGAAAGTTTATGAAGATCTTAAGTCTGTGTACGAAACCAGACTTAGCTTAACTAGATATGCATCTAAAGTAGCTACTTCGATTGCAAATGGTTTCTACTACATGAGCTTAGTGGAGTCTTTAACGCTGGTTACTGACTATATGCATAGGTTGTCACTAGATCTAACGATACTGTGTTCTTCAAGACTTAGCTTAAGCGAATCTCTGGCCATATATATTCAGAATGCTGTTGGTCAGATGAGAGAGTACCTATCCAGTGTCCGGGAGATGCTTCTATACCTTATCGAGAACCCATCGAAGGTTTCGAGAGTTTCAACTTTTGCAGAGAAGAAGTTCTACGATATACTTCAAGTCCTTAAGAATCTATATGAAAGTCTTGAGTATGAGAAGCAAGAACCTATGTTACTAGACACCATAACTACCTTAACGAGCTTAGCTTACAGCCTCCGAGATCTTGGTGAAAAAACTGTATGGATATACATAGTGAGAGCCCCATAGCCAGGGTAAAAGTTGTTGGAAGGAAAGCTCTAGTTCTGAACCCAGATGAAGGAGATAAATTACTGAAACAGTTCTACGGTAAACCTCTATCCGTATCAAAACCGAGGATAGACCAGAGGTATAGGGAACCCCTCGTTCTATCGCTATACGAAGCTTTATACCTCTGTAGAAGAGGTTTGGTTGAGGTAGAGCTTGAAGGGAAGGTAGTTGACTGTAAAACTCTTAGCGATTATTGCGGAAAGATTTCGCATAACTTTGCCATTAAATATCGTGTCTACGAATACCTTAGGGATAAGAATTATGTTGTGAGAGGGGGTATGAAGTATGGAGCGGATTTCGCTGTCTACACCCTGGGTCCAGGTTTCGAGCATGCTCCTTATGTCGTTGTGGTAGTGCCTAGGGATCAGAAGATAAGACCCGCTGATATCGTTGCTCTTGGACGTGTAAGCCATAGCGTTAGGAAGCATACTGTTCTAGCTATCGTGGATAGAGATACAGGTGATATACACTATATAGTTTTTAAGTGGGTTAAGCTATAGGCTGTAAAGGGTTTAGATCTAACGCGGTGGACTCTTTGAAAGGCTCTAGAGATAGATCTTCGAAAGATTCTAGCGATACTCAAGATAAACAGAGAACCAGACAATCTAACCGAGCACCAGCTCCTCAAAGTTCTTCAACTACCATACCTCCTAGAAGGGGCCAACGTAATATACAAGAACGTCAGGAACAGTATCTGCGTCAACCCTACCAAAGATCGCTAGAAGCCCGTGGTGCTACTAGAGAACACCACGATGTACATAGACGTGGCGGACCGCCACCGAGACCTCCTTATAGAGAGCCTAGAGCTAAAGCTGAAGAACTTAAGCCTACACCTATAGGCACTACGTGTACACCTACATGTCCACTGTTCAGATGCGATAAAAGAGCTCTGATAATCAAGCTTGTAGATGGTAAGCCTCAGGCTTTCTGTACATGGGTTAACGATGTGTGTATAGGCTATAGATGTCAATACGCATTCTGTGCGCAGAGATATCTACTACCTGACGGTAAGTGCGCAGCCGTACTCAAGAGCGGGAAGGAAGAGGAAGATTCGTTCCTGAAAGAATTAGAGAGTTCTGAAGAAGAGGACAAGCTACTATCGTTGCTAGGTAAGAAAGGGTTGAGCAAAGACGTTCTATACTAAGTAGTAGTCAAGACATTAGCTAGATCCCACTACCTGCAGCAATGATCTTAGTTATTTTACCTGTCCCTACAAGTTCGAGATGCTAAGAACTTTAGGAAGATCTGAAGATCTCTTGATAGCTCTTTTCATAGTAATGCTGTAGATTGCAAGGAGTTGCCGCTAGGGAGAGGAAGGATACTAGAGGATTAAGTAGTGAAGCTTTTCTGTACACCTCGTTAAACATTGTGTCTGAAGCTAGTGTATAGCCTGGTAACCGCATGGCTATAGCTAGTGCTTTGCTAACCTTGTTAGGTATGCTGAGGTTCTCTAAGGTCTTTTCATCTATTAACAGCTGTGAGTATGGATGTTCTCAGACCTGCGCGAGTAAATCACTTATCATCCCTTTCGAGCTTCATCATCGCGTACTTGGAGAACTTTAGCTGGCGCCGGGGGGAGGATTCGAACCTCCGACCACGGGGTTAACAGCCCCGCGCTCTACCGAGCTGAGCTACCCCGGCTCGCTACTGCTCCTGGTTTATAGATATTATTGTCGCTGGGACTTTAAGTTTATCGCTTATCGTTTTTCTAGAGTAGCGTTGAGTAGAAGATTATGAGTGTATACAAGGGGGCTGTGAAGGGGTCTGTGTTTATCCTTATCGTAGCTATATCGTCTCTTCTTATACCTCTTCTTGCGAGGAGTGATAGGTATTCATTAACTGTATGTTCTTCTACACTTGTGTACACCACTATATCCGGCTGTTGATGTTCTAAGCCTTTTCTCCCGATTACGTGTACAGGTATTCCTCTATCCATGAGTTCTTCTCCTGCTGCTAGAAGGGATTTGCTTACAGCTACTATCGGCACCCCCTGTCTCCTGGACTTCGTCTGGTTAACGATGTTGAAGTACCTATCCACAAGTTCTTTTACTACGCTCTTCATATCCAGCTCTCTCTCGAACTTCTTGATCCTCGAGATTTCTCCTCTTGATAGTGTTAAAGCTAGTTTAAGCGATGAGTGTAGTACTGCAAGTCTATAGATGTCGTTATCTATATTCATGACGTAGATGTTCTGGTTATATAGCTCAAGCCTCTCTCCTAGCTTAGCTACTGTAACTGTTGGGAGTATAGCTATAGTGTCTATACCTAGCAGTGCTAACGCCTGGATAACTCTGTAGGTACAGCTAATCTCTGTAAAGCTCGCTAACAGTACTGCGTATATATCCCCAGCTACATATGGCAATACTATGTTGTAGCTGTAGTCTCCATCGAAATACACTACGTTTATCGAGGGGCTCGATATCTTGATAGCTGAGCACAGGTGTTGGGCTAGGCCTTCCACTGTACCGCAGTAGAGAATAAATGTGGCTCCGCTTTTTGAAAAAGTTTTCGCTAAGGTTTCCGCTAAATTACTAGATATCTTCTCTGATCTGGCTACGAGATCTGATACACGTTCAAGGTCTATCCTTCTTCACCACCGTACTCCTCTTCCCTCATGAGCTCCATGAAAAGCTCTTTGTAGTACTCCTCTCTTTCCTGCTCTATCTCTTCCTTCTTCCTCGAGTACTTCCTACCCTCGCTTACAACAGATGTTGTGAAGACTTTTGGTTGCTGAACTGATAGCGTGTACCTAGCTGATTGTTGCTGGACTTCGTACCCACATCTACTGCACTTCAGCACTATCGAACCATCCTCTTTCCTATGGGGTGTAAGTATTCCTCCGCACTTGGGGCAGAACTGCATTCTTTTACACCCGAAGGCATTTAGCTTGTATCTTAGCTAGTTTAAAAGCATAAATGTTCTATTTATATCGCAACAGCTAAGAAGTTTATCAGCATCTGGTGTCCTCTTCATCGCCTATAGGCTACGAGGTAATACCTTTCATCACCTGCTTATCTCAAGCTTCACATTTTTTGTGTATAGCTGTAGCATTCTAAAGCTTATATCTACAGCTTCTTCATCTAAACAAGGACTGCAGACCTTCTGCCCTTCTGTAGTCTCTACCGCTATGAACTTTCTGTTCTTTCCGCATCTATGTATCGATATACTGCGTATCTTACCTACGTAAGCGTAGCTCTCTATATCTAGAACAGGTTTTACGTCTATGCATAGAGGTTGAGGCAAGGTTTCACCTAGATCTTCTCTATAGGTTCTATTCCTAGAACTCTAAGGGTATTAGCTAAAACTGTTTTCACTCCGTAGGTTAGTAGTATTTTCGATGCTCTGATCTTCTCGTTTTCCTCTAGGAGTATAGGTTCTTCGCTATACCAGGAGTTGAACTCGTCGGCAAGTTTTAGAGCATAGGTTACGAGTGTTGATGGGTCTAGGCTTTGGTACGAACCGTAGAAGACTTCGGGGAAGCTCGCTACCAGCTTTACTAATCTCCATCTTTTAGCGTTGTTTTCAGCGAAACCTCTATCTGCTATCTTTATCAGTTCTTGTACCTCTGTATTTAACTCTAGTTCTCTTGCTTTCCTGAATATCCCTTCTGTTCTAGCGTATGTGTATAGTAGGTATGGAGCTGAGTTCTTCTCGAAATCGAGTACTAGTTTCCACGAGAATTTCATGGGTCTCGATGGGGATATCGATAGTAGGTAGAACTTCACAGCAGCAACACCTATCTTCTCAGCCAGTTCTTCTGATCTATTTCCTCGGGTCTCCAGCTCCGCTAAGGCTTTCTGTTTAGCTGTATCGAGTATCTCGTCTAACGTTACTATCCTACCTCTTCTAGAGCTCATCTTCGTACCCTCCATAGCCACTATCTCGTAGCTGTAGTGCACAAGGTTCTCCGCTTCTCTTGTATAGCCTAGGAGGTATAGGGCTAGCTTTAGCTGTGCTTGGGGTAGCTTCTGCTCCGATGCTATAATGTTTATTACTTTATCCGCATTGAATTCTCTGAACTTCTTCAAAGTATAGGCTATGTCTCTTACGGTGTAGAGCGTTGTTCCATCGCTTCTACGTATTATTAACGGCGGTATCTCTAGATCTCTATCTATCGCTAACCTGTTCCTAACGTTTAGGTCTTTAGCTAGCTGCCCTAGGTCTACAGCTAGAGCTCCTTTGTATACCATGGTTAGCGGGGATGCCTCTAGCTTCTTCACAACTTCTTCTACTTCTCCACTCCAGACGAGATCGCTTTCCCAGTCCCATACATCTATAAGTGCTCCGAACCTTGTCAACGTTTGCTTAAACCCCTCTATACACATTGTAACTATCTTCCTCACAAACGACTTCATATCCGGGTTACCCAATTCGTAGAGCTTCATTATCCTCGATACCTCTTCCTCTATGTCTATGTTCTTGAGTTTCTCGGCTACTCTATCGAATACATCTGGTGCTTGGGATCTGAGTCTCGATGCGTCTACTAGAAGTTCGTCTAGCTCTCTCTGTATCTCTTCCCTCTCTTCATCTCTCAATGCCTCTACAAGCTTCTTCTTGAGGCTCATTATCTCCGCGATAACGTTTGTTATAGCGTATACTAGCCCTACCCAGTGGTCCGGCTTCGTGTTGTTAGGGGGCTCTATGCTTTCGAGTTGCATCATTCCCAGGGTTAGTAGAGCTACTTGTCTACCTACATCGTTTATATAGAACCTCGTCTGCACGATGTTCCCAGCTGTTTTAAGGATATTCGCTATGAACTGCCCCAGGGCTGCGTTTCGTGATGCGCCTATGTGTAGTGGGTGTAGAGGGTTCGCCGATACGTACTCGACGACTATCCTCTTGGGGTTGGGTTCTTTGTAGATCCCGTAGCTATCTTTACATCTTACTAAGAACTCAAAGGTAGTGTCTGTGAACAGTGTTTTATTTAGTACTATATTTAGGTATATCCCGGCGCACCTGGCTTCAGATACGAATCTACAGTTCCTCACTGTTTCTATAGCTTCTCTACAGTATTCAGGGCTCAGGCCTACCCTAGGTAGGAGTATCGTTAGATCGCCGAACTCTTCCCTAGATATCTCAACGTTTTTAACGATATCTTCTACAGCTACCTTGGAGATCTGCGCAAGAGCTTCAGCTATGCAGATCTTAACACTGTTTAGAGGGTTACAGCTGTTCATATCATGTTACACCGAATTGTACTAGAGGATCTTCAAAATCGTTTGGTAGAGGTTTACCTGCTGCAGTAATTTCATCGTATCTCTTCTCCAAGAACTCTATGAAAACAGGGCAGTTATCGAATTTACCGTCGAAAATGCATTTCTCTCCTAACCGGAGAAAACAGAACCTTTTCTTTCTATCGTAGAACGGGCATATTTTGTGGTGAAGTTTAGCACTTCTAATCATTCTCTGGATCCATTGCCTCTTCGAATCCCTTCCCTCCTCACCCTTCCTAGGGAGGGTACTCATAACCCCACCTCATACCCTTGTACTTATTCCGTAATCAACCCAGATCTTTATCTACAGAACAGCCTTAAAAAGGTGTAGGCTAAGAATAACCTGGATTTCTCTGCTGTTCTAGAGCGTGTAGAACTACGAGTAGGGGTAACAGGATATAAGTTCAAAAGGTGTTGCAGAAGGGTTCTGTATCTCCTCGCGCTATGCAGACCCATATACCCCCAGCCCCACCCCGAGTAGCCTCGGGCTATTGGGAGCGGTGGGCTCACCCCTCGGGCCGAACAGCCCTCGGGGCTTACACCCCCGCCCCATCAAACCCGTCTTCTACGGGTGCCCTCGTCCCAGACGGGAACCCCGTCTGGGAACGGCCGCCTCTTTTCGGAGAGGGGTTCCCGCTTAGATGCTTTCAGCGGTTACCCCCTACGGCGTGGCTACGCGGCCTACGCCCTGCCGAACGACCGCTACACTAGAGGCCGCGGCGACCCGTTCCTCTCGTACTGAGGTCGCCTTCCCCTCAGGCGGCCTGCACCCCCCGTGGGTAGAGTCCGACCTGTCTCACGACGGTCTAAACCCAGCTCACGTTCCCCTTTAATGGGCGGGCAGCCCCACCCTTGGGGGCTGCTGCACCCCCAGGATGGGAAGAGCCGACGT